>CAYOVQ010000038.1:0-9915 GCA_964407485.1 uncultured Ruminococcus sp. | reverse complement strand
CTAACTCCACACCATTAAATAGTGAAAAGGAGTTTTTATATATGAAAGCAACAGGAATAGTTCGTAGAATAGACGATTTGGGCAGGGTCGTTATTCCAAAAGAGATTAGAAGAACTATGAGAATCCGTGAGGGCGACCCGTTGGAAATTTTTACCAGCAACGGCGGGGAGGTTATTTTTAAAAAATATTCACCTATGGGTGAAATGATAGAATTTGCCGCTGATTTTACGGCGGCCTTGTCGAGTGGGTGCGACCTTACTGTCGCTATTTGCGACCGTGACCGCTGTGTCGCGGCAGGCGGTGCGACTAAAAAAGAATTTATTGAAAAGGCGATTACAACAGAACTTGAAAAAATTATCGAGGATCGCCGCCTTTTTGTGAATCAAAACGGTACCAACATCTCCGCTTTTGAAGGTTTAAACCAAAAAATTTGCGTTGCCGCGCCTATAATTGCCGCAGGTGATATTGTAGGTTGTGTTGTCTTGCTTGAAAACGAAAAGATAAATACGGCATCTGACACAGATATAAAACTTGCCGAAATTGCCGCCCGTTTTTTAAGTTTCAGAAGTGAATGATATATATTTATTAAAAAGTCATTACAACCCTTTTAAATTACGACATTTTGGGTATTGTAATGACTTTTTAATAAAATATTATTGTTATAAAACCTTAAAAATAATATTTTTTTAATCTTTTTACAAAATTTACTAAATTTCGACAAACAACATCTGTTATAATGCATTTATAAAATATAAATTATATAAATTTTCGATTTTTTAGGAGTATAAAATATGTCAACAGACACAATAATCAGACAAATTGCAAGCAAAAACGGTGTTGATAAAACACAGGTCGAGCAGGATATGCTTGAAGCCATAATGGTAGGTTTTAATTCTACAGACCCCGAAGTCGCTGACGTTTGGAAAAAGATTTGCCCCGAAAACAAAAAACCCTCTATTGAAGACGTTTTAAATTTTTGCGCAGCAAGAGTTCTTGGGCAAAAAATTTAACTTTACATAGTTGTCAAAATAAAACTCTCCATTCTTTATTTTGACTTTAACTATACTTTGCGGTTATTATTTTAAATTTTTCCTTTCAAAAAATTTAGAGATTGCAACTAATAACTGTAAAAAACAAACCTCTGCTTTTTGCAGAGGTTTTGTTTTTTTAACACATTTTCATAAGCCGTATATAAAACTCAACGGCGCGGTTGGCTGTTTCAAGGCGAATACGCTCGTTATGTCCGTGAATTGTTTTGCGTTCCTCGCTTGTTAAGTCCATTGCAGAAAAACGGTAAACTTTATCACTTATAACACCGTAATGTCGACTGTCAGAGCACTGTACCATAAGATACGGTGATACCAGACTGCCTTTCCAGGTGCTTGCCACTGCAGAGGCTACCTTTTTCCAACCGTCGCAGTCGGTTTGTGAAAGACGACTGGGTTGCATATTACTGCCGACTGTTAGTTCTATGCTATCGTCTTTTATTGTTTTTCTTATATATTTAACGGCGCTTTCTACCGTATCTTTTGGATTAAGACGCAAATTTGCCGTCATAGACGCCTTTGGAGGTATAACGTTTGGCGCCGAACTTCCCTCACTTTGAGTAAACGCTACCGTTGTGCGAAGCAGAGCATTAAGTTCTCCGCCTGATTTTTTACAAATCATATTAAGCACGCCGCTAAAAAGCCACATATTTGCAAAAATCATACGGAACACAAAATTTGAATGTCTGCCCAAAGTATCAAACATCTCTGCCGCAGGTTTGGTTATATGCATCTTAAATGGATTGTTTTCTACCTTACAGCATGCTTTTGACAAAATACCTAATGGCGTATGTGGTGCGGGTGAAGACGCGTGACCGCCATTCGATTTAACCGAAAACGTAAGGTTTAACATACCTTTTTCGGCAATGCCCACCATCGCGCAGGGTTTGTTTACACCAGGGAAAACGTTTTCTACTACGGCGCCTCCCTCATCAACAACAAATTCGGGTGTTATATTATTCTCTTTAAAATAATTAACTATGTTTACAGCACCGTTGCCGTTTACCTCTTCACCACCCGAAAAAGCAAAATAAATGTCTGTTTCGGGGATAAAACCCTGTTCTATAAGGGTATTCGCGGCAGTAAGCACTCCGTTAAAGGTAACTTTTGTATCAAGTGAGCCCCTGCCCCACAGCACACCGTTCTCAATTATGGCATCAAAGGGCGGTTTTTCCCAAGAAGTCTCATCAACAGGAACAACGTCGTAATGCGCCATGAGTACTACGGGGTCGCCGCTGTTTTTGCCTCTCCACTTAAAAAGCAGGGCGCGATCGGGTAACTGATTAAACTCACAAACTTTAAAAACATTAGGATAAAGCATAGGTAAAATAGAAATTAACTTTTCAAATTCGCTGTCATCTTCAAGTGATTTATCATAATAAGACACTGTTTTACAACGAATAAGTTGCTGTAAAGCAAAGATTGATTTTTGGGTATCAAACTCTATTTTTTCTTCACTTATAGGGGGTTGCGCCTTCGGTTTAAAGTTTATAGTGCGAATTAAAATAACCAATAAAAACAGAACCAAAACTGTTAAAATAATATATAATACCGTCATATTAAAGCCAACCTTTTTTATACATAATACGGCTTATTACTATCGTAAACAATACACCCACAGGCACCATTATGCCAACGTCTCCTGCTCCTAAACCAGTAAAGATAAAAAGCGCTAACATAAGTATTATCGGGGCTACCGCTATTTTCCAGTTTTTAGATATAAATACAATTCCCAAACCGCCAAAAAGCGCGGGTAAAATCTGATTAAACGCAGGTTCTAACACCTTGCTTTGTAAAATGGGTTGAAGAGGTATTATAAGCAATACGCCAATTATAATTATCACAGTTGTTACAATGCTTGAAACAGCGATTGCAACAGTAGATATAACCTCGCCCTCTTCAGTATCTGCCTTAACCCCCGCCTGCTCAAGCGCGCCTAATGCGCAGGGCAATTTAAGATTAGATATATTTCCCGTTACAAATGAAAGATAAGAACCTCCTGCACCAAGCATAGGAATATAGGTTATAACCTCAACCACACCTACTGCCCAGTACATAGGCGCTGTTGCAATAAGACCTTTAAGAAGTCCGTTCCAATCAGGAATTGCTTTAAAAATTAACGAAACCGCAACAGGAAAAGCAAGCAAAATTATCATCATAAAAATATTCCATCTATTTCCCCATGAATAAACTTTATCCATATATGTAGCATTATTTTTCATTTTATTTTGCCTCCTTTCTTTAACCTAACCACGCAGTAATCGGAATTGCGCTTGCCATACCTACTATTAAACTTATAGGCAACGCGTAGTCATTTATCCAACGCGCTTTTGTTATTTTCATAAGCAAACCTGCAAGCAACATAGTTATTGCAGATACCGCCATTACACAAACAGGAATAAGACCTGCAGTTTCTCCATTAAAAATATCCGAAAAATCGCAGAACACAAAGCCTACAAATGCAGAAATCATACCTATAAACATAGCCGATTGAAAAATGTCAAGCCACTTTGAATCCTTATTTTTCATTTTTACAAGACCTGTTTTCATTTTTTTACACAAAACAGGTACAAGCCATATACCTACCATTATGCTTATTGTCATTACAAAAGAAATTGTAACAAACTGTTCTGCGGTAAGATTTGTAACCTTTCCAAATTCAAGTCCCATACCGCTAAGAGCGTTGGTTGCGGCAATGGTTTCATAAGACATAGAGCCAACAACCGAAAGGCGAAGCCACGGCAACGCTATACCTAAATCTTTTGATAATGCTATAACGCTTACAACAATGGCAACCGCAGGCGCAATTGTAAAAATTGATGCAGAAATAATTATTCGACGCATTTTTTTACTTTCTATTCCTATTTCTTTTGCTCTTTTTAATGCTTTAATAAGAAAAAATACTGATTGAGCCAAAACAAATAAAATTATAACGGCTACAATTAAAAATAAAATTGGACTATTTACATTAAACTCCATTTTTATTCCTCCTTTATATTTTTTTTAATTATAACACAATTTTTATTTTAAGTATAGATTTTTATAATATTATTATGATATAATTCAAATAAAAAAGGAAAATTTTATGGAAATAAAGCCTATTGCATATATAAAAACAGATTTTAAAGAGAAATTCGGCATACCGCGACAAAGCGGAATATTAGAAGAAATTAAGGGCGAAATAATTTTTGAAAAACATTTTCGCAATCCTGATGCTCTTCGCGGAATAGAAAATTTTTCTCACCTTTGGCTTATTTTTGATTTTTCACAAAATCATAAAGAAAAATGGTCCCCTACCGTAAGACCCCCTCGCCTTGGTGGAAACACGCGTGTTGGTGTTTTTGCTACACGTTCTCCTTATAGACCTAACAATTTAGGTCTTTCCTGTGTTAAATTAGAGGGTATAAAAAGAGATAAAAATTTAGGTGAAATACTTGTTGTAAGCGGTATTGATTTGCTTAATAATACACCTATTTTTGATATAAAACCTTATATTCCTTACTGTGATTGTAAACCCGACGCAAAAGGTTCTTTTGCAGAAGAAAATAAGAATCATAAAATTGAAGTTTTTTATGAAAATGAGATTTTTAAAGATATTAACGAAGACCAAAAAAATCAAATTATAAAAATTATAGAACAAGATCCAAAACCTGCTTATAAAAATAATAAAAATATTTATAAATTTTTATATTCTGATTATGAAATTTCATTTGAAATTTCGGATAAAAAAGCAAATATTTTATCTATATTTAAAATTTAATTTTAACGGGCATATTTTTATTTGTATGCCCGTTATTTTTTATTTTTATTTTTAAGTATTTGATATTGAAAATGTTAATAACTTATGGTATACTATATGTAATTATTATTTATATATATTTATATTATATAAGGGGAAGTTAAAAATGTCTTTAAATTCTATAGATGATATATGGGCCTCAATTTGTGAGGAATGTAAAAAACAAATTTCTGAAATTGCATTTGATACTTTTTTTAAATATTTAAAACCCGAATCTGTTTCGGGTGAAGAATTTGTTTTATCTGCTTCTAACGATTACATAAAAGGTATGATTAAAAGCGTATACAAAGATATTATTAATGACGCTATTGAAAAAGTGATGGGAATAAAAATTCCTGCTAAATTTATTGTTGATGATGATGAAGAAAAAATAAAAAAAGCTGAAGAAGAGTGTGAAGGACTTACTTTTGAATCTTTCTTTACTTTTGATAATTTTGTTGTAGGCTCTACAAACCGTTTTGCGCATGCTGCTTCCTTGGCGGTGGCTGAAAATTCTAACATTATATATAATCCTCTAACAATATACGGTCCTTCGGGCGTTGGTAAAACCCATCTTATGCTTGCAATAAAAAATCATATAAAGAAAAAGTTTCCTTATAAAAACGTTCTTTTTGTTCGCGGTGAAGATTTTACAAATCAACTAATTAAATCTTTACACGAAGGTAAACTCGGTATGGGTACAATAGACGATTTTAGAAATAAATATCGTAATGTAGATGTTTTAATGATAGACGATATTCATTTTATAGCAGGAAAAGAACAAACCCAAGAGGAATTTTTTAATACCTTTAATTCTCTTTACGAAAAAAATAAACAAATTATTGTTACTCTCGACCGTCCTTTAAAAGAAATTAAAACTCTTGATGAAAGAATAAAAAGCAGACTCTCTGCAGGATTACCTGCCGATATTACCCTGCCAGATTTTGAAACAAGAGTGGGTATTATAAATCGTAAGGCTCAACAGTTTGATATAGAACTTGATGAAAACCTTGTTTTTTATATTGCCGAAAAAATAAAAACAAACACCCGACAGATAGAGGGTGTTATGACAAAAATTAACGCTCTTATAAAAATTGAAAATAAAAAACCTAACATTTCTATTGTTCAGGGATTTATTAAAGATATTATTAATGATACAGAAAATGCTCCAATTAACGTTGAAAAAATTATAAGCGAAGTTGCTCGTTCTTATAATGTTTCAGAAAATGATATTCTTTCAAATAAAAGAAAAGCAAATTTAGTTCTTGCCCGTAAGGTTGCTATGTATATTACAAGAGAAATTACTAATCTCTCTTATAAAGAAATAGGTAATTTTTTTGGTAAAGATCATACAACAGTTCTTTACAGTGTTAATACTATCGAAGAATTTTTAACAGACAAGCCTTATGAAAAAGAATTGATTGAAGATATAATTAAAAATCTAAAAAGTTTTAATTAAAGTTTTTCAATATATTAATGTTAATTAAATTTAAGTTTTCCACATTTTAAATTTTTAAAAATAATTATTATACTTTTTAAATTTTTTTAAACTATTTTTTAATGTTTGTTTTTTCTTTTAATACAGGTAAAAAACAAAGTTTTCCAACATATTAACATTACTTATTATTACTGTTATATTTATATTTTTTTTAAAACAAAAAAGGAGTCAATTTTATGAAAATAAGAGTTGAACGTTCAGTATTTTTGGATGCTGTTTTAAAAATGCAAAAAACTGTAGGCGCAAAAAGTTCTATGCCTGTACTTGAAGGTATTTTGTTATCCGCCGAAAAAGGTTTACTTACTCTTTCTTCTTATAATCTTGAAATGGGTATGAAAAAAGAAATGTACGCTTCTTGTGAAGAAGAGGGAGACATTGTTATAAATGCGCGTTTGCTTGCCGAAATATTAAGAAAACTTCGCGGAATAGACGTAGAAATTGAAAGTGATGAGCGTCTTGTTTGTCATATAAGAAGTGGTGAAGCAGTATTTGATATTATGGGCATGGAAGCAAACGATTTTCCTGAAATGCCATCTCTTGTAGAGGGTGAAAATTTAAGTATCAACGGCGAAGATTTTAGTGATTTGGTAAAAGGTACAATATTTGCCGTATCGCAGATAGAAGGCACAAGACCTATTCTTACAGGTGTTAATATTTCGGTAAAAGACGGTGTTTTACAGTTTGTTGCTATCGACGGTTATCGCCTTGCAATAAGAAGAAAGAATATAAATATTGAAAATAATATAGAATTTATAGTTCCAGGCAGAGTTCTTAATGAAGTAGTAAAAATTATTGATGAAAATACCGAAACATTAGAAATAAAAGTTGGTAAAAGACTTATAATGTTTAAAATTTCGGGTTATGTGTTTATTGCTCGCTTGCTTGAAGGTGAATTTGTAAATTTTGAAAAAATAATACCCTCTGAATGTAAACAAAGTACAACCGTTAGTTGTGATGAAATGATAGACAGTGTTGAAAGAGTATCACTTCTTATAAACGATAGTTTTTCTACACCTATTCGTTGCGCATTTAGTGAGCAAGAATTAATTATAAGTTGTGCTACATCAATAGGTAGAGCAAAAGAAAAAATGAATATAAAACTCGACGGTGATGATTTTGAAATGGGTCTTAACAGCAGATATTTATTAGAAGCGTTAAAGGCTTGTGAGTGTGAAAAAATAACTTTCAAATTTAACGGCGCAAATGCGGGAGTAACCATATCTCCTACTGACGAAAGTAAAGAGATGTTATATCTTATAATGCCTATGAGGTTAAAATAAATGAATGAAATATTTATAAAAGAAGATTTTATAAGACTTGATTCTGCTTTAAAATTTTCAGGTTTTGTAGGTACTGGCGGACAAGCAAAAATGGTAATTCAGGATGGTCTTGTAAAAGTAAATAATGAAGTTTGTATTCAAAGAGGAAAAAAACTTAGAAAAGGCGACACCGTAGAATTTGAAAATTCTGTTTTTATTATAAAAAATGAACGTTAAAAAGATAGAAATTCAAAATTTTAGAAATATTTCTTCTTTAAATTTAGAATTTGATAAAGAAATAAACGTAATTTGCGGTGAAAATGCTCAAGGAAAAACAAATATTATAGAGGCATTATGGCTTTTTTCGGGTGCAAAAAGTTTTAGAAGTAATAATGATTCAGCATTTATAAAATTTGGTGAAGAAAAAGCAAAAATTTATACCGAATTTGATATGCTGGGTGTACAAAACAGCGCTCAAATAATATTTGATGATAAAAAAACAGCATATTTAAACGAAAAAAAATTAGCAAATACATCTTCTCTTGCAGGAAAATTTAATGCTGTTGTCTTTTCTCCGTCAGATTTAACTATTGTTACCGACGGACCTGAAAAGCGCAGAAGATTTCTTGATATAGCAATAGGTCAACTTTATCCAAACTACATAGAAATATTAAGAAATTACAGTCGCGCTGTAATGCAGAGAAATAAAATTATAAAAGATTACCGTTATGATAAAACATTAGCAATTATGCTTGATGTTTTTGAGACAGAAATTGTAGATATGGGTAATAAAATAATTAATTACCGAAAAAAATACGTTTCAATTCTTAACGATTATGTCTCAAAAATTTATGAAGGTATTTCTTGTGGAAAAGAAAAAATAGAGATTTTTTATATTTCAAAAATTAATGAAAAATTAGATAAAGATTTGTTATTAAAAACAAGAGAAAAAGATATGTTTACTTCATCTACCTCGGTTGGACCTCACCGAGACGATCTTTTATTTAAAATAAATGATATTTCGGCACGTTCCTATGGTTCGCAAGGTCAAAAACGCAGTGTGGCTCTATCTTTAAAACTTGCGGGCGCAGAAGTAATAAAAGAAATAAGCGGAGAATACCCTATTTGTCTGCTTGACGATGTAATGAGTGAACTTGATGAAAACAGACAAAATTATATTTTAAATCATATAAGAAATTGGCAATCATTTATTACCTGTTGTGACACCTCTAATATTAAAAATTTAAGAGAGGGAAAGGTAATAAAAATAAAGGGTGGCGGTTTAATTTAATGTATATACATTTAGGAAATAATATAATGCTGCCAACCGATGAAATTATAGGAATTTTTGATTTAGAAAACACCTCAATATCAAAAAGAACACGTGATTTTTTATCCCGCGCTGAAAAAGAAGGCAAAGTTATAACAATAAGTTATGATTTGCCGCGTTCTTTTGTAATAGCAGGTAAAAATAAAAATGATACAAAGATTTATATTTCACAAATTTCATCATCAACCTTGCTTAAACGCACAGGATATATAGATTCTCTATAAAAATAAAAGGAGATTTAAAATGAGCGAAGAATTAAATTTGCCCGTAACCGAAAAATATGACGAATCGTCTATACAGGTACTTGAGGGATTAGAGGCTGTAAGAAAGCGCCCAGGTATGTACATAGGCTCTACAGGTGAGCGCGGTCTGCATCACTTGGTTTATGAAATTGTAGATAACTCTATAGACGAAGCATTAGCAGGATACTGTACTAAAATAGAAGTAGATATTTTAGATGACGGTATCATTCGCGTTACCGATAACGGTCGCGGTATACCTGTTGGTATTAATGCTCAAAAGGGTATCCCAACAGTTACGGTTGTATTTACTATACTTCACGCAGGAGGTAAATTTGGCGGCGGCGGATACAAGGTATCAGGCGGTCTGCACGGCGTTGGCGCGTCGGTTGTTAACGCGCTTTCAAACTGGCTTGAGGTAGAGGTTAAAGACGGTACCCATATTTATAAGCAACGTTATGAAAAAGGTGTTATAGTAACCGACCTTGAAATAATAGGAGATACCACCGAGACAGGCACTACAGTTACCTTTAAACCCGATCCTACAATATTTACCGATACTACAACCTACGATTATGAAACATTGCTTAACCGTCTTCGTGAGCAGGCGTTTCTTAACGCAGGTATTCGTGTTGTGCTTACAGATAAGCGTACGGATGAAACAATTTCCACCGTTGGCAAAAGTGATGACCTTTGCTTTGAGGGTGGTATGGTGGAGGAGCAGAAGCCGACACCATCGGGCACATGACCGGTGCAGAACCCCCG
>CAYOVQ010000037.1:0-9949 GCA_964407485.1 uncultured Ruminococcus sp. | reverse complement strand
CCGCGTGCTTATGGACATCACACCAAAGCCAGTTGGTACAATAGAATTTGAATAAAATAATAAAATCGGCTTGAAACGTAAAACTTCAAGTCGATTTTTTCTTTGCAAATAACTTCAAGAAAATTGTAGAAATTTATAAAAATTATGGTATAATGAATTTTATAATATTTAAGGAGAGAAAAAATGGAACGCTTTTTCAAACTCAAAGAACGCGGAACTTCGGTTAAAACCGAGTTTATTGCGGGTATGACTACCTTTTTTTCAATGGTTTATATTCTAATGGTTAATGCCAATATGTTTGCCGACCCGTTTAGCGACGGCAGTAATCCCTTGGGTGTATCCTACGGCGCGATTTATATCGCAACGGCAATCTCGGCGGTTGTGGGTACGATTCTTGCAGGTCTGCTCGCCAATCTGCCGCTCGCACAGGCAAGCGGTATGGGTCTTAACGCGTTTTTTGTTTATACCGTTTGCATAGGTTTTGGTCTGTCTTACGCGAATGCGTTGGTGTTGATTTTAATAGAGGGCATTGTTTTTATATTGCTTACCGTAACAGGACTTCGCAAAAAAATTTTCGACTCTTTACCAAATGCCGTAAGGGTTGCCATTCCGTCGGGCATAGGCTTGTTTATAGCGCTTTTGGGTTTGCAGAATGCGGGCATTGTTGTGCCCAGTGAATCTACTTGTGTGGATTTAGGTTCATTTAATATATTAAAAGACGGAAACAACTGGGGCGACATTATGCCTATGGTAGTTACCATCTGTACGTTGCTTGCTATTGTAATTATGAGTCAGAAAAAGATGCGCGGCGCAGTGCTTATAGGTATTGTAGGCGGCATGGCGCTTTACTATCTGTTGGGACTTACTGTTGACGGCTTTTATGAATCGCTTAACATCAACTTTATAAGTCCTATTGAGGCATTTAAAGAGTTTGGCTCGCAGTCGCTGTTTAAGGTGTTTACCGAAGGATTTGATTTTTCTGCTTACACAGCAAAATACGGCAACGCAAATTTAATACTTACTATCGTTACAACTGCGTTGGCGTTTTGTATGGTTGATATGTTTGATACTTTGGGTACACTGTATGCTGCTTGTGAGCGCGCAAATCTGCTTGATGAGTCGGGCGAGCCGCTTAATATGAACCGCGGTATGCTGTCGGATGCTATTGCCACCACGGCGGGTGCTATTTGCGGTACGTCAACCGTTACGACTTTCAGCGAAGTTAACGCAGGTGTTGCGGCAGGCGGCAGAACAGGTCTTACGTCTGTTTTTTGCGGCGCATTTTTCTTTGTTGCGATGTTTTTAAGTCCAATCGCACAACTTGTGCCTTCGTGCGCTACGGCGGCGGCGCTCATTTACGTAGGTATTCTTATGATGGCATCTATCAAAAATATTGATTGGGATGACTTTAAAACATCCGTCCCTGCGTTTTTAACCCTTGCGGTAATGCCGTTTACATATAACATTTCTTACGGTATTGCGTTCGGTCTTATTTCTTACATAGTTATCAGCGTTTTTTGCGGCGAATTTAAGAAGATTAAAGCAAGTTCTTGGGTTATAGCCGCATTGTTTATTGCGATGTTGTTACTTACACATTAATTTAAAATTTTAAATTTTTAAATCCCGTAAAGAATTTTCTTTGCGGGATTATTACATACTTTATTTTTTTTAGTGTTTATGTTATACTATTATATATTTAACAGTTTGTATTTTTTAAAGGAGATTTTTATGAAAACAGGTATTGGTAAAAGGAAAAAAAGCATTATCAGCATAATGCTTGCTTTTGTGTTGTTTTCGGGAACGCTCTTTACGGTAAATGTTGGCATAAATGTTAATGCTTTTGCCGCTGCATCTGAAAACGAAACAGATTACTCTGTCTGGAGTGGCTCTGCCGCAGAAAAGTTTGAAGGTGGAACAGGTGTATCGGACGACCCATACATCATAAAAACCGCTGACCAACTTTATAAAATGGTATCGGGAGACGGTCTGCTTTCAGACGGCGCTATGGCATATTATAAAGTGGCTGATGGTATAACGACCTTTTATCTTAACGATATTTTAAACAATGACTCTCTTGACGGTATTAAAGAGTTAGTCGGTGCAAAAAACCATAAAAACTGGACCACGTCAAATTATTTCAAGGGTAATTTTGACGGCAACGGTGTTACAATACGCGGTATGGTAAGTTATAATGCTAATTCCTTTGTTTATGGTCTTGTAGGCGGCGCGGCTGTAAAAAACATAAACTTTGATAGTTGTTATGTATACAGTAGTGGCAGTGCGGCGGTGCTTACCACAAGAATCGGCAGTTATCAAAACGAAACCGACACCTCCACAGTAGCAAATATTTCAGTTAGAAATGTATATGTTCAGACCACAAGAAAAGTTACCGTAAACGATTCGGGCGCACACAGCAGTAGTGCGGGAGGTATAATATCTACTACAGATACGTCTAAAATGATTGAATTGTCTAACTGCTTTTTTGATGGATATTCGTCAGAATTAATTCAGGGCAGCGGCAGTGCGGTTGACGCTACAGCAGGTATTTTTGCGTGTGCTACATATTCAAACAATATAACAATTAAATCTTGCGTATCACTTGGCGCGCAGGTTTTACCGCAGGCAACGGGCGCTGTTTACACCCGTTATGATGAAAACAACAATTCTGGTTTTCAGGTAAAGGTATATAACAGTTATTGCGATCTTGACGAAAGCGTAAAGGAAACACCCGTTATAAAAATTGATGTTAAGGCAGAATACCAATTAAAAGACATACCCTCGCTTGATTGGATAGGCAATTGGCATCTTATAACCGTTACAGACGGTCTTGATGATTTCGACGGCGCAACACAGCGCATAATACCCTACACCAAGGCAAATTCTGTTGCAAGCACTTATTCTACCTATGCCGAGCAAATATCTGCGCAAACTAATGGATGGGGAGCGCACGGTTATTTAAGCGGAGGTAATCTTCGCGGCACTTACGGTATGTATCATAAACTTATGGGTTCGGGCACAGAGAACGACCCATACCTAATTTACACCGCGTTTGATCTTGCGCGCGCTATTTCTTCGGGTGGAAAGAATGTTTATCAGCGGGTTTATTATAAACTTGCCTGTGACATAGACGCTACAGGTATGTTATGGATAACTCAAGATTCAATTACCAAAAGTAACCAGTATACATATCAATATGTTGCTTTTGCTGGGCAGTTAGACGGTGACGGACATACTGTCACGGGCATTTCAGCAGGTGATGATCAGTCAGCAGGTCTTATTCCTGTGTTGGCGGCAGAGGGTGTTGTTAAAAATATACATCTGCGTAATTGCACCGTAGTATCGGGTTCGGGCTATGCAGGCGCAATTGCGGGAGAAGTCGAGATAGGCGCACAGGTTATAGGTTGCTCGGTCGAAGACTGTACGGTTTCAAGCGCCAAAAGCGACTCGCATATAATAGGCAGAATAAAAGGTCTGCCGCTAAAAAACAGTTATTATATAGCAGATGAAAATTCTACCGTAGAAAATAAAACACGGTATTACAACGCTGTTGGAGCGATAGACAATATTGATGTTGAAGACAATAGCGATATCTGGTATATAGGCGGCAAAGAGGGAAGTACACCAAAACTAAAAAGTTTTGCGCTCTCGCAATCTCTTGTCGATGTTGACGGTGACGGCGCGGCAAGTGAGTACACGTCTCGCGACCTTGTGGCTTTGCGCCGGATGTTGCTTATGGATGATAATTATAAAAACATTTACGGCGACGTTGACCGTAACGGTGAAACCAACATAGTAGACCTTATCGTTTTATGTAATGAAATGATTGGTGATTACAGTAACGCGACTAATGATTTTTGGCGCAACGTAAGACTTGCCAAGGTTAATATCTATTACGGCGAAAACGACAACTACGATGCTGCCCGCAGATTAGAACTTTATCTTGAAGAGGCCGTTCCTACAACAGACGTTAAAAAGATAGTAAGCGCTGATAAAACCGTTACAGGTACGGACAGCGACAGCAGTGCGGTTTATGTTCATAAAAATGATGAAACAGGCTCGCCTGACGGCACGCTCGAAATCATAGTAGGCAATATCGAAAACTACAGCGACTATGCCACTAATTCACTCGATATTAATGATTATGCAATAACCTATAATAGCGAAACAGGCGTGCTTTGGTTTAAGGGCGGCAGTTTTACGGGTGTAGAGCAGGCAGTGCTTGATTTTATAAGCGGCTCTGATGCCAAAACAGGTAAAATTTACACCGTAGAAAATGCAACGCTCGCTGCTGAAAAACAGGCAAAAACTGTTATGATAGATACAAACTATGACGGTGTGGCAGATACCCAAACTACAATGTATTACGCGTGGGGCGACGAATTTAACGGCAATAAAACGGTAGCAGAGGGTGAAAATGCCGAGATTTCTCTTGACGTTTGGGCAACCGAGCGAATGAACGGCGAAACACTAAAGGGCGAGGGTAGCCGTTATCGCAATATGGAAACCGCAAACTCAGATGAGATTTCTAAACTTTATTATGTAAAAGACGGTAGACTATCTATTACACGCGGTGTTGTAGCAAGCGCGGCAACAGACGTTACCGACCAATTAGGATACGTAAGGCTTTATAATCAGACGGGAACTACTGTATTTAACGACAGTGTTGAAGAGGATGATATCTATGCTTCGGCAGGTCTTATAAAAACCAATGTTTCTATGCTTTATAAGCAGGGTTATGCCGAAATGTACGGCAGTATACCGTCAGACGGTCACGTGTTTGCTTCGTGGTGGTTGTTAAGTCACGGCGCATTAAATAACACAGCGTATAGCGAGTCTCTTTTTAGCAAGGTTTATAAACTTAATAACAGCGGCGAATTTGCTTATGACGGAACGTCTGAAACGGTTATATCCACAGACCTTTCAACCTTTAAATACCAGATTCCTTCAACATGTTTTGAGATTGATATCTGGGAACTTATGCAGAATGACGGCATGATAAACACAGCGTCACTGATCAGCGGTTTAGCGCCAAGCAAAAGCAGAACAACGGGTGTTTATGACTACGGTTTGTATCTTAACGTTCATAAATTTTACAGTATAGGCGCCAATAAAGCAGATACCGTAAATATAATAAACTGGAATGATCCTGCAAACCCCATAGGCACAATATCCAAAAGTGTGTTGGGTTCGAGCGCCGATGATTACTACTTTAGCACCAGCGCCCAAATTTATGGGTTTACCGATGGTACAAGCACACGCTATACTACAAAGACAGATTCGATATTTGGTTATAGCCGTACATATCCAACCGCATATTATGTCGAAGAACTTCAGCGCCAACTCACCGCTAACCGCCGATACGGGTTTTATTGGTCTACTAACGGTGTAGATAAGTTTAATTTTACGCTGTATATTTATGACGTTAACGGTGACGGTATCGAGGGCGACGATGCAATTTTAGGCACCTGTGATTTAACCTATAACAACGAAAACGGTTATACTACATCAGATTACGATATTGTAAATGATGCCGTAACCGCTAACCAGTATATGTATATGCTGTTTGACAACATATTCTATGCCGCAAACTCAAATCACAGTGATTCTACCACCGATACTGCGGTGCAAAATACCGATCTGCTTACCGATGAAGGTACCGCAGAAAACCCCGATAAGATTAACCTTGAAATCGATTATGTAAGGGTATATCAGTTAGATGGCAGACGCGATATTGTAACCCCCGAAACCGAGGACTTTAACAACGGAAATCATTTTGGATATTAAAATGTAAAAAGGGTGGACAAACAAGGTGAAAAACCATGGACATTTTAAAGACAAAGCATACATTATTACCGACCGCAACATTTATATAAGCGACGGCGAAAGGTTTTGGCAGGCGACTGGTTTGCCTGTGCACGAAACGGTAGATGAATATTACTGTGAGCACAATATCGGTTATACAGATATTTGTCTTGTAAAAAACGGCGAACTTAATATAGAAGTTACACTTGCTTAAAACAAAAGCCTGCAAAAACACGTTTTGCAGGCTTTTGTTAATACACCGTTAATTATTTTGCTTTATTTTTACAAAATTTTATGGTACAATATTACAAAACATTATTTATGGGGTAAAAGATGGCATATAAAAAGAAACAAAAAAAATGGTTGCGCTTTCGTCACCGCGTGGTTAGAAATATAGCCTATATGATACTTTATCCGTATTCACGTATTAAATACGGCATAAAAATACAAAAATTCAAAGAGCAAAAAAAGACTCCGTATCTTATTTTGCTTAATCATCAAACGCCGTTCGACCAGTTTTTTGTGGGTATGGCTTTTCGCGGTCCTATATACTATCTTGCTACAGAGGATATTTTTTCGATGGGCTGGGCGTCGTCACTTATTAAATGGTTGGTAGCGCCAATCCCGATAAAAAAACAGGCGGGTGACGTGGCTGCGGTTAAAACCTGTATTCGTGTCGCAAAAGAGGGCGGTACAATATGCATAGCGCCCGAGGGCAACCGCACTTACAGCGGCAAGACCGAATATATGAGCGATGCCATAGCGCCGCTGGCAAGAAAGTTAAAGTTGCCGATTGCGCTCTATCGTATCGAAGGCGGTTACGGTGCAGAGCCACGCTGGAGTGACGTTGTACGCAAGGGCAAAATGCGTTCTTATGTGTCGCGTGTTATCGAGCCTGACGAGTATGCTTCTATGACCGATGAAGAGTTGTTTAAGGCCATCCAAGAGGGTCTTTATGTTAATGAGGCGATTGCAGATTGCGAGTTTAATCACAAAAAACGCGCCGAATATCTTGAGCGCGCAGTTTATGTCTGTCCGTATTGCGACCTATCGCATTTTGAAAGTCATAACGAAATAATCGAGTGCAAAAATTGTGGTTGCAAGATAGAGTACACCCCCACAAAAGAACTTGTGGGTATTGGTTTTGATTTCCCGTTTAGGTTTGTTAACGATTGGTATGAGTATCAAAAGGACTTTGTAGGTAAACTTGATACGAACGACTACACAAATGTGCCTATGTACCGCGATATTGCCGATGTTTCAGAGGTTATTATCCGCAAGAAAAAGTTGCCGCTCGTGTCTGATGCACAAATCGCACTTTACGGCGACCGAATAGTTATTAACGAGGGCAAACAGAATCAGATAAATTTGCCTTTTGCCGATGTTTTGGTTGCGGCTGTTTTGGGCAGAAACAAACTTAACATTTATTTTGGTGATAAGGTTTATCAATTTAAGGGCGATAAGAGGTTTAACGCACTTAAATATGTAAATATTTATTACAGGCATAAAAATCAGGTAAGGGGAGTAGAAAATGAACAGTTTTTGGGCATCTGAAGTCTGGAGTACCATTCTTTTAATCTCGGTGCTTTTGGGCGGCTTGCTTGTAGGTAACATATTGAAAAAGTCGATACCTATTTTGCAAAATTCACTTATACCCACATCGGTTTTGGGCGGTACGGTTTTAATAATTGTGGCGGCAGTTTATAAGTGGGTTACGGGCGAGGTTATGTTTGATACAGTTGCTTTTGGCGGCAATGGTACTGCAACACTTGAGATAATTACATATCACGCGTTGGCACTCGGTTTTATTGCGTCAACACTAAAGACGTCGGACAGCAAACTTACAAAGCAACGTACAAAAGAGATCTTCAACACTGGCGTGACAACCGTTTCGACCTATCTGTTGCAGGCGGTTGCAGGTATGGGTATTACAATTATTGCCGCATTTGTTATTAAAGATTTATTTAAAGCGGCAGGCATTTTGCTGCCCTTTGGCTATGGTCAGGGTACGGGTCAGGCGCTGAACTACGGTAATATTTATGAAACCGATTACGGCTTTGTAGGCGGCAAAAGTTTTGGTCTTACAATAGCGGCATTAGGCTTTTTAAGCGCAAGTTTTGGCGGTGTAATTCATCTTAATATAATGAAAAAACGCGGCAAGTTAAAACTCTCTGACTCAAAGAATAAACTTAACAACGAATTGATAGAAACAGAAAACGAAATACCTATGCAGGAAAGTGTTGACAAGCTAACCATTCAGGTTGCACTTATCTTTATGGCTTATATTCTTACTTATGTATTTATGTTTTTGCTCGGCAAACTAATTCCCGGTATGAAATCTACCATATACGGCTTTAACTTCCTTTTGGGTGTGTTATCAGCTACACTTATAAAGGCAATTATGAAATTCTTTAAAAAGATCTCTACCCAGAAAAAAGATTACACCAACAACTTCCTATTGACCAGAACCAGTAACTTCTTTTTTGATATAATGGTGGTTGCAGGCATTGCCGCAATAAGACTTGACACGTTGGAAAAATATTGGGGCATAATGCTTATTTTAGGCGCTGTCGGTCTTGTAATAACCTATGTTTACAACCGCATTGTTGCAAAAACACTGTTTAAGGATTATGCCGAAGAACAGTTTCTGGCTATGTACGGTATGCTTACGGGTACTGCCAGCACAGGCATAATACTGCTTCGTGAGGTTGACGGCGACTTTAAAACCCCTGCGGCTGATAATCTGGTTTATCAAAACTTCCCCGCAATAGTGTTTGGTTTCCCCATAATGCTGCTTGCAACCTATGCTCCGGGTCACGAGTTGGTTACTCTTGGAATTTTTGCGGCATTCTTTGTTGTTATGAATATCATCCTTTTCAGAGAACAAATATTTAAGCGTAAAAAGAAATAAAATATAGGTTAAAGCGTCGGTATTAGCCGACGCTTTGTGTTTTTGTATATATTTGCGTATTATAATTTGTTTACTTTAGAAATTGACTTTGCGCACCTTTTGCCGTACTATAAATTATAGACTAATATGGAGGTGCTGTTGTGAGAAAAGTGTTTTTGGTAGGTATCAGTATATTGCTTATATGCGCGTGCTTGTTAAATCTTACAGGCTGTAATGATAATATTAGGGCGCAAAATCTTATGAAAAACATTACCGCGCAAAGCGTTGACGACGCGGCTAATTTAACCGACGGTAATGTAGCGATGACAGACTTTGCCATGCGACTTTTTAAAGAGTGTGAGCAAAGCGGTGAAAACACACTTATTTCACCACTGTCGGTTATGTATGCCCTTGCTATGACGGCAAACGGCGCCGACGGTGAGACTCTTGCAGAAATGGAAAATGTTCTTGGTATGCCGATTGCGGATTTAAACCGGAATCTTTACAGTTACAAAAATTCTTTGCCGCAGGATGAAAATTATAAATTAAACCTTGCAAATTCAATATGGTTCAGTAATGCAGAAGACTTTAAGATAAGTCAAGATTTTTTACAAACAAATGCAAATTACTATGGCGCAGATATTTATGCGGCTGATTTTTCTAAAAATTCCACTTTGAATGACATAAATAATTGGGTAAACATTAAAACCGATAAAATGATACCCGAAATAATTGAAGAAATCAAAGATAACGACATAATGTTTCTTATAAACGCTCTCACATTTGATGCGGAATGGTCAAAAAAATATAAAGAAGCCGATGTGAAATCGGGTGTGTTTACATGCGAAGATGGCGCAAAGCAGAATGTAAAGTTTATGTACAGCACAGAAAGCCGATATCTTGAAGATGAAACCACAGTAGGATTTTTAAAATACTATGAAAACAGATACGGTTTTGCAGCGCTGCTTCCAAACGAAAATATAACCATTTCTGAATATGTAAATTCTCTCAGCAGTGAAAAAATAAGCAATATGCTTGTAAGTAAACCCGATACTATAGTAAATGCGGCTATACCAAAGTTTGAATATAGATACGAAATAATTGTGAATGATAATTTAAAACAAATGGGTATGCCGTTGGCTTTTGATGAAGATAAAGCTAATTTGTTAAAGATAGGTCATGCTATTGGCGCCAATCTTTACATAGGCGAAGTGCTTCACAAAACCTTTATCAGCGTTAACGAAGACGGTACTAAAG
>CAYOVQ010000036.1:0-10009 GCA_964407485.1 uncultured Ruminococcus sp. | reverse complement strand
TAGCGGTAAGTAACATACGAGCAAGTTCTTCGGCTGTTGTAATTTCATAGGGAGAACTTTTTGTGCCGTCTCCGCCTGAGAAGAACACAGCAACCTCGCCCGTCCACGCATCGCCTGCCGAGTACTCGCGCGCATTGTAAATTTTAGGTGTGGGATATCCGTCTTTATTATATGTCCATCTTGATGCATCAAGACCTTGTAATTCGGTAGCGCCAATAATGTCGCTTGTTTCAACCTTAATCATTGTGCCCGAAGAAAAGGTTCTATTGTAATTAACGCCTTTGCTTACATCATTAACAGAAAAATCAAAAGTTGCGCTTATACTACCTGTTGTGTCAACAGCGTAGTTGTAAGTATATATATACTTATCACCTACTGTGGTAGTGTTGTCATCACTATTCTTTACTCTATTTTGATAATCAGTGTTGGTATATTTTTCACCGATTTTATTGGTGTAAACGTTTGTGTATGTGCTGTTATGGAACGCATTAGAACCGTAGTACTGGGTGTGTGGCACACAATCCATTATAATAGAATTAGTTACAGTAGCGCTCTTTAAGCCGTGAAAACGACCGTAAAGACCGTATGTAATATCATATGTATCGTGACGAGCCACGTTGCCGTAAACCAAGCAATCCTCTACAACAAGTGTGTTGTCCTTGCTGTTTGCAGCGGCAAGAATACCGCCGTAATCGATAGAATTGTTAAGACGTTTACTTATTACAACATTGTTGTATGCCGAGCAGTTTTGGAATGTTGTTATAATAGAATTGGATGTGGTGTTTCTTGCAACAAAAACAGCCGCCGCTTCACCACGGAAATATGAATTTTTAACAGTGATATTTCTGATGATGGTATTACCCTGAGCCTCAGGGAAGATTGAGGCATTAGTCTCATTATTTACATAAAGACCGTAAACAACAACGCCGTTACCGTTAAAACGGCCTTTAAATACTGCCTTCTGCTTCCACACCAAATCAGTGTTAACGTCACTAAACGCATCCTCAACCTCTTTAGCGGTCATATTTCCACTAAAATCTACGGTTGAATCGGTGTTGTTCATATCAAATGCCTTAACATTATCAGCAACCTTAAAGGTCATACCCTCGGTGTCAATAATGCTTTTTTCATCATTGGAATCTTCAAGAAGATAACCTGTTGCAACTGCGGCAAACTGGTTAGCATTTTCAATAATATACGGGTCGTTTGCTGTACCTCTACCCTTTGCATTCTTCAAAAAGTCGGTTTCAAATCCCGTAAATTTGCTTACCTCTGTTTTTACTGCGGTATCAATTTCAGAGTAATATATACCATCCTCAGAAATGACCACATCGGCATCGTAGGTGCCGTTTGAGGGCGAAGAAACAACTGCGTCATCTGCAGATGCAATAAAGGTAACACCCGTAAACATTGACAGCAATGAAACTGCCAATATAGAGAGTACCGAAATGCAGGAAACAACTGCCTTACCCCTGTTCAATAGATTTTTCATCGAACTACCATCCTTTCGTTCCATTGGGCAGATTACACTTCAATCCACCATAATACAAATACATTATAACAAAAATTAATAAATAGGTCAATATAAAATATACAATTTTTTAAATTTTTTTGTAAATTTTTTATATCATTTTGATATAAGCCTATAAAACGCAAGCGCTACCTGAATTTATCTTAAAAAAAAAAAAGAAAACGCGTTTGCTATTTTTTTCATAGCAAACGCGTTTTTTAGTAATATTTAATTAATTTTATAACGTCTATAAACTAAACATCAAAATTAACGCAAGCCTGTGTTCTTTTCGATAAAATCGTTCATATTTTCAACGCCTTTATCAACCTTCTGCTTAATAGCATTAATCTTTGTTGAAACCTGTGATGGATCAACATAAAAAGCGCTGTAAACATCTGATGAATAATCAATACCTGAAGCGGCAGCATTAAGTTCGATATAAGTAAGATAGGGGTTGTAATTAGAATAATCTATGCTTGTAACGTTAAAGAAGAACTTTCTTGCATCTTCACTAATGAAGGTTTCGTCAAGATTGTAGTTGTTAACATCAAGATATTCACGGAGGAAGAGACCTGCTGCTACAGGCTCGTTGGCACCACGGATGATACCCCAGCCACGGAAAATACCTGTGAGAGGTCTAACGCCTGTTGCTGCTGCAGCATCATCAAAATAAGGCAGATAGTAGAAGCCCAAATCGTTCCAGTTAGCCTTTGCAAGAGAACCTGTTTTCTTAAGGTTCCAAGCGTGGCAGGTTGTAATACCTACTTTGCCTTCCATAAGATAGTCAGTAGAATGAGTAGTAAGGATTTCTTCTTTCCATGCGGTTGCAAATTTGGTGAATGTGGTAACTGCATCGCTGTTTATACCGCTTACAATTTTACCGTTTTCAATCTTAAATACGGTAGTTCCTGCAGCGTGGAACGCGTTTTCAGTAGAGCAAAACGAACCGCCCTCTACAGCGCCGCCAAGACTCTTACAAGCACGGGAGATTTCAAAGAAAGCATCCCAAGTCCACTTGCCAGCCGCATCGTACTCTTCAGGAGTGTGAGCATTTGCGCGAGAAAGCATAGACTTGCTGTACATTACAATATCAATTTCTGCCCAGATGTTACCTACTGTATCGCAAAGATAAGGTGAACCGCCAAAGGTGGTCATTTCAAAGGTTTTCTGGTTCCAGATTTCTTCATCATAATCAAGTTTTGCTGCATCTAATGACTGCAAATAAGCCATACATGCGGGGAAGTCACCGTTTGAACGCGCAACGTCAGGTGAATTACCTGCTGCGATAAGACCCTGCATTTCCTGAACATAGTTGTCAAGTGAGCAAGCAACGATTTCTACGGTGATACCGTATTCTTTTTCAAAGTTTTCAACAACAGGACCTGATTCATCAACCGCAGGGTCGATAGTTGACGCAAACTTGATAGTTTTGCCACGGTAATCTTCGGGGTTAATACCGTCATTCATAAGACCCTCTGTATTTTGGGTTGAGCCACCGCCTGTTGTACCGCCTGTTGTACCGCCTGTTGTACCGCCTGTTGTACCGCTGGTTGTGTTACCACTGTTACCAGAACTGCCTTCTACATACTCGATCTCTTCTTCTGTTAGGTAGATTACAGATGAACCGTCATCTGTAGGTTTGCTACAACCTGCAAGTGAGAACACCAATACAAGCGCAAGAACAAGAGCAAGTACACGTTTTGTTGTGTTAAACATTTTGGATACTCCTTTTACTTTTTTTTAGTTTTACAAGAAAACTTTTGTATTGTTCATACATATTAGATTATATTCTTATATTAGCATTTTGTCAATATATTTTATTAAATAATTACTAAAGTTTAATTAATTTTCACGAATTTATGTATAAAAACATATAAAAATTGACCGCTTGTTTAAAGCGGTCAATTTTTTTATAGTTTAACCTGTAATACCTACGCGGTCGATACTTTCGATAAATCCACGCTGTATAAACATATAGAATATAAGCATAGGAGCAATAAACAGTATACAAGAAGCCATAAGTATTGAAGCACCTTGAGGTGTTGAAGACCTCAAATAAATACCCCACTTTTGAACCATATACGGCTCTATTGTCGAAAGTCCGCTTGCAAGTGGAAGATCTTTTGTAAGATACATACCTGAAAGCAATGCGTCATTCCAGTGCCAGATAAGCGAGAACACCAAAACGGTTATGAATACAACGCTTGATGACGGAACCGCTATCTTTAAGAAGGTTTTGAATGGACCTGCACCGTCAACCCATGCAGCCTCTTCAAGTTCGCGAGGAAGACCTGAGAAGAACTGAATGTAGATGTAGATTAACACACCCGAACGCAAGCCTACACCCAAGAATGAAGGTAACCAAAGTGTCCACGGTGTATCTACTATGTTGGGAGTAATGTCAAACGCTGTCCAATCTGCGCCAAACAAACTGCCTATGCCGTGAACTAATTTTTCAATTCCTGTACCGATAAACATAAAGTCAAGGTTTGCATAGTTTACCATTCGAGGAATAAGTACCATCATATCAGGAACAAGAATTGTAAGGAAAAGAATACCTGTAAATATCTTTTTACCCTTAAAATCAAATCTTGCAAAGCCGTAACCTATGACTGCACAGGATGCAACTTCAAGCAATGCGCTTACAACCTCTAATTTTAAGGTGTTTAGCAGAGCCTTGCCGTAATCAAGAGCCTCGATTGCCTTTGAGTAGTTATCTTTTAATCCGAAACCTGTAGGAATCCAAACACGTGTTGAGTTATTAAATGCGGTTGAACTCATAATTGAAGTAACAATCATATAAAGCAACGGATAAAGAATGATAAAGCCTATAGAGATAAGCAATGCGTATCTGAACAAAGAATAGAAAGCACTTGTGCCAACCTTGGCATATCGTAACGCTCTTAAACGGTCGGCTTCAGAAACATTTTTAAATGGATTTTTCATTTTCTTTTAAGCCTCCCCTGTTTATGCTTCGTAGCGTTTCATAATAAATTTATAAAACGCTAAAATTACAATGCCCATAATTACACACGCTATAAGGAAGTAGAACCAAATCATTGCAGATGGTATATCATACTGACCGCCGCGCATCTTACCGTATACCTGCTCAATCATTGGAGCGCGTTCATTAATGAACAACTCAACCATCGTAAAGATACCTACAAGCAAGGTAATTCGTGACAGCATCGGGAATGTGATAAACCAAAACTCTTCCCACTTGGTTGCGCCTTCAACCTTTGAAGCCTCATAAAGTGTAGCGGGTATTGACTGAAGACCTGCTAGAAACAGAACTATCTGAATACCGCAAGACCAAACAAGGTTAAAAATGTTGTTGATTGCATTTGATACAAAAGTAGCAACTTCTGTACCCATATTAAGCGCAGTAGTAAGGTCCGACACCTGAATCATACCCGAAGCCATACCTGATGAAACACCCATAGCGGTAAGATCTTCGTCGGTAGTTGTAAAGATATAACTCATAACCTTACCCGTTGCAATAATAACAGGTAAAAAGTAGAGTGCTCTGAAGAATATACGACCGCGGAAATTCTGATTAAGCATCATTGCCAAAATAAGACTGAGTACCAGAATAATGGGCAATGAATAAGCAAAGTCGCCTATAGATTCAGAAAGCCATGTCATATAGTTAGGGTCAGCCTTTAATATCTCGCGATAGTTTTCAAAGCCTACCCATGAGGTCTGAACGCCGTTAGAGGTTACAACAACAGAACAGAAAGAATAAATTAAAGACTGAATTATCGGGATAAAGAAGAACATAATAAGACCGATTATCCACGGCAAAATAAACATTAAACCGTAGCGCGATTTTAATTCTTCAATACCGCGAACTCTTTTAAGTTTAGACTTCATTATGCTGCACCTCCTGTTATGATATAATCAAGCGCTCCAATTTCACCTGCAGGTGTCTGAACAGTTGCGTTATTGTAGTTTACGTATACCGTAACGTTGTTATCAAATACCGTGCAATGAACACCTGAACTGATTACGGTGCTTGAAACAATCTTTGCACCGTTGATGCTTTCATAATAATCAGCAAGATCGCCGTATGCAGAAAGCAAATCTTCTTTAACAGATGAATACAACGAAGTGTTAAAGTAAGGATAGAGCGCGTCTATGAGTGAGTTATCCCACTGATAAATAAGTGTGTAGTTAAGACCTAATCCACCCTCAACAGCACCTAAAATTGCCTTTTCAGGTGTAACCGCTGTATTGATTGACTCGGTAGTCATAGGAATATAACCCTTAAATACCATTGAGTAGAAAGGTACATTTTCTTCAAATGCAAAACCGTTATCAGAAGATATCGGAGTATCGGTTATGATGTTTGCAGCAACAGCAGCATAGGCATTAGCATCAGACGCCATAAGTTTTTGCTTGTTTTCTTTTATTTGAGCAATAGCATCGCTTACAGCCTTACCAAAACCGTTTTTAGAATTGTAATCGACCGTCTCTTTAATATCAGAATAATCTGAATAAGAAAGAGATGTTAACGTCTCAAGCGAAATACCGTTAAGTTGTAGTTTTGAATTTTTACTTACTGCTTTAGAAACAGCATCAGTAAATTTAACAGGTCTGAGTAATCTGTATTTTAAGTTTTCTTCATTATTACGAAGCGCTTTATCAATTATAAACTGATCGGACTTGATTGTACCGCTGTTCATAACAGAATCGGAGAAATAAGAGAAGCCTGAGCCTGAAGAACCGTATTTTACAACGTCATAGTCAAAATACAAGTCGATATTTTCGCTGTACTTACTTGAAAGTTTTTTAAGTTCTGATTCAGAACCAAGATTACCGCCTATGGTGTAACCGCCACCAATTTTACCTGCATCAACACCAGTAGTGCCAAAACCCTTAAACTTTACAGCAAGACTGTCAACCGACTCTGAAATTTCAGAAATAATTGTATCTGCCTGCTTAAGTGTTGTTGCGGGGTAAAGTGTTTTATACGGAACACCAAGGAAAGATTTTGTTATCTGAGTACCACCAACAATGTTGATGCTCATAGCCTTATCTTCACCTGTTTTTTCCATACCGCATTCATCTACAAGATAATCGCGGTATATATCTGCCATTGCAGTGTAGTTTGCGCTTTCCCCGCTTAAAGGATAGAAACGGATTGAAAATGTGCAGTTTATCATATTGTCAGGATAGATATTGGCAGTACGCGTACTGTTAAACGACGTTGCCAAATGGCTTGTGTAACCGCGAAGTTGGAAAGACGGATAGATTGCAGAAAACTTGTAAGAAGTATTACCGCAAGTTGTGGTCAAAAGTGCAGTGTCTGCACCGTTATCAATGATAGCAAATCCGCCCTTTTCGCCATTCTTATAACCGTAAACAGGCAAACGAACCGATGTTTCATTGGTAGCAATGTACTGTTCTTCCATAGTGAGATCGTCACCATAGATATATGCTTTGTATACAAGACCTTGATCATTATAAGAATCTGTAGATAAAAGCGCGCCTGAACCTGATGGCATAAACAGATAAGAATCGGGTGTATCGTTCTGAACCGAGCATAAGAACGGCGTAAGTGATACATATGTTACACGAAATTCATTTTCCTGTATTTTTGTAGAGTCAACCGAGATGCTTAAATAATCATCGTGAAGCACATAGTCTACAGGAATCATAAATTCTTGCGCATCGAAATAATACTCTATGGTAACACCGTTATCTATTTTTTTATAAACCATACGACCTGTGTCAAGAACACCGTCATATGTAGTTGAAACAAGGTTACCACCGCCGCTGATATTTTGGTCCATATAACCAACTTCTAATACAGACTGCGGAAAACCGTGTCTTTTAACGGGCATACCCAAAGAGTCGAACTCTTCTTCGCCCTGCGGTGTGGGACAAACCTCCCACACAGTACCTGTAGCGGTTTCTACAAGATTTACACCGCCGGTTGCCGAATCATATTGAAGAGTGTATTTGCTGTTTTGAGCAATAACTTCATCACTTGAGGGCACAGATGACTGAACCTTTGTATCAAAAGCCTTTTGCACGGGTGTATAAGAATTACCGCACGCAGTCAGACTAATTAGGAGGAACAGACACAGTGCTATACTTAATATACGTTTTTTCATATGTTTATTCCTCCTTCTTTAAACGGTTGAAATTTCAGTAATGAGCGTTATAACAAACGCGCCAAACTGCTGAACAAGAATAATAAGCATAATCAGCAAGAATACGATTATTGCCATACCTAATATGGTAAGAATTGTTGTTCCTATAAATCTGATCATCGAGAAATCGTGAATCTTAAGCATACCGATAACAAGCATAATTGCAAAGTAAATGGTTGCGATTACTGTTAAAATGCTTAAGAAACTTGCCTCGGAAGGCAACAGAACATTTGAAAGAATAATATAAATTATACCTTCAACTATAAGCGGTAATAAACTGTAACAGGTAACAATTGTAATCTCTTTAAACTTACCTTTACCGCCAAGCAGTGTACATACAAGCCAGTTTGCTACAATCCAAAGCACAACAAGACCAACTGAACGAACAAAAACAAGTATACTGTTAAATGATGTTGGGTCATAGTTACTGAACAAGAAACCACCCGATATAGTCTTCATAACTGTAACAACATAATAAAGTACAAGAAGCAATAAGCAAAGTGGAATAGAACCTAACTTCTTCTCTTTTATGTCGGTAAAGTTGTTAGACGGATGTATCGCTGTCGTAAGCATAAGATTTAATGATTTATTTTTAATAAATACAATCTTTTTCTTGTTGGTTACAAACATAAACGCAATAGCGCCGATAACAACCACAACAATGATTACGAATATCCATGTAAAGTTGTCGCTTATAAAATCTTTACGAACATACTCAAACGCAACGGCATAGGTGGCTTTATCGTAACCTAATTTTGCATAATAAAGAGCAGTTTCATAATCTTCTTCTTCAAGATAAGCATTTGCGATACCGCTGTATGCAAGTTGACTGTTATTGTCTTGAGCAAGAACATCAAGCCAACCTTCTTTTATCTTATCATAATCACCGTCAAGGGTAAGAGCATCAAGTTCTTTTACCTGTTTGCCGTAATCGTTGATACCAAACACAGTAATATAGTTTGTATTAGAATCGGCAACAAGTATTTCATTACCGTTGTCTTTAACAACCATTGCGCAGGAATTTGTAAAGGTGCCTACCTGATCAGCAGAACCCATACCGCCGCCAAATACAGTAAGTACACGGCAATCGTTGTCATAAATAAACACTTTATCAAAACGTGATTCGAGTGCATAGACAAATCCATCATCGTCAACCTCTATATCACAAAGGTCCTGTTTGTAAAAGTTGTCAATCCAGATTATCTCGGTATCGGTAAAGTTAACAGTGGAATTAAGGATATTGGTACCCGAACCTGGACTAAGTCTACGAATTTGAGCATTACGCGCAGAGGTAGACAAGTCGGTATAACCGTTACAGGTATATATAAATCCTTCGTTGTCAATTGTTATATCAACAAACGAGAAAGGTAACTTTTTGACTTGGTTTGCGTGCTTTTCAGCATTTGGGAACAAACGGTTTGAAATGTTGGTAAATACAGAAGCCACTGTTGCGGCAACGGTGTTTGAACCGTAGAAGCCCAAAAACGTTCTATCGGGAGCATAAAGCAACGCGCCATAGTAACAACCTTCACTTACTACATACATATAGCCGTTTTCGTCACGGGTAATTTTTGAGGGTTTATAAACAAAATCATCAGGAATAAGATTTGATTCAGGTAAAGTAATGGTATCAATTAATTCACCGTTTGCATTTATCATATAAATATTTGCGCCTTCGGTATTACAAACATAAATAATACCGTCATTGTAATAAATACCTTTGGCATTTTTGTAGTCAATTGTACCATTAATTAAACCGATTTCGTTTACCAGATTATAATTATTGTCTAAAATCACAATGCGTGAATTAGCGTCAAGAATATAAATATTATTATTATTGTCTTTACACATACTTGTGATTTCTGAAAGTCTTTCAACGCCAAGTTCGGTAACATCAATGAGCGTATTAACATCGTACATTGCCTTACCGTAAACTGCTTTTCTTTTAGCACCGACGTTAGTCCAATAGGTATAACTATCGGTAGGAGCAACTGCAGAAACGGCGGTTACGGCTCCAGCTACCAGACATATAGCCAAAATCACAGCAAAAAGACGACTTAAAGCTTTTTTCACTGTTTTCATCTCCTTTGTAATATTTGAGGGGGTTATTCCTTAATACCTGCGCTGCTCATTGATTCGGCAACACTGCTTTGTGAAACCAAGAATACAATGATAGGCGGTATCATCATAATTACGGTAACTGCCATTGCAGAACCTGCGCGAGCAGTACCGCCTGCAGTAATCTGTGTTACTACCTGAGGCAAAATCTTTAATTCTTCAGAGAATATCTTGCCCGAAGGAACCATAGCCCAAATATCACGGAAGGTAAATAACAAAAGTG
>CAYOVQ010000035.1:0-10273 GCA_964407485.1 uncultured Ruminococcus sp. | reverse complement strand
ATCGCATAGTGATTATCATATACATACACATCTGCGTACAAGCGGTTTTTCTTTAGTGTCTTGTCGTACTCATAACGATACTCGACATCCGTAATAGTAGGCGCCTCAAAGTCAGCAACCAATGGGAACTCGAACACATTGTTATCGTTGGTTTGGAGTCCGCCGTCACCGTAATCAACATAGCCTACAAGCCTTACGGTATACTCACTGTTGTTTTCAAGATTATACTCGGTGGTGTTGAATTCAATCTCTACATTAGATGGATAAATCGACGCGCCACCGTCACTGTAAGATTTTCTTACGTCTAATTCCTCGCGTTCAAAAACAACGTCGCCTGTTGTATCGTCAATAATTGAGATTTCTATTTTTGCAGCATTTCTCAACAAACCTGCCCAAACAAATCGCAACGAATGTATGGTACCGACCTGATTTGAAAGCGCAACGTAATTTTCATTGGCAGATATTACCATATCATCGGGATCTTGCAGGAAATAGTAAGAACCCAAATAACTTACATAGTCGTCACTAACGCCGCCAACGGGACGTGTAGCGTATGCGTCTGCCTTAACTTTATCTTCTTCATCAATACCGTCATCCAATTCATCGGCATTGGTATCGTAGTATGTAAGGTCAAACAAGGGAGCTTCTGTCCAATCGCCGTAGAAAGCAAGATAAGGTACATTTAGGTCAACTTTTGTGCCAGACTTTGCCTCTAAAGTGATAAAGCCTTCAACATACATACCGTTTTCAAAAGACTTATCTAAATATTCTTTATCTTCATCACTTAAAGTAACCTTAACGGTAACCTCGGCTTCTTTGCCCTTGCCAACGCGAACCTTATCGCCGCTTTTTTTGCCGCCCTCAACAGAAACAACTTCAATCTTTGCACCATCTAAAATATAGGCTTCTTCTGTGATGGTTGTTTCGCCTGCATTGGTCTTGGTTTCGCTTACGCCCTCGGTCATAACATAGGCACCGATTTCATAAGTAACTGCACTTTTACCAAAATTATTTATGGTAAAGGTCATTTCATATTCGCCGCTTTTTTCGGGGTCGTCACCAAGTTCTAACTTTGGTTTGTCCATTGTTTCGCCGTCGGCGTCTTTAGTTGTGATATACGCATTAGTTTTAAGAGCATCGTCAAGATTTGCAAGACCCGCGCCCTGCTTTCTTACCGAATAAGGCAGACCGTTTTTACCGAGCGTAATATCTGCGGTAGACATCAACAATGAGTATACCATCTCATTGACTTTAACATTATCCTCTGCAATATCGGGGAAGTTTTCCATTACGTACTGACGAAGCAGAATAACAAAGCCCGTAAGGTTTGGACATGCCATTGACGTACCTGAAAGACGATCATAACTGCCGCCTGTAACCGACGACAGAATACTTCCGCCGTGGGCAGTGATTTCAGGTTTGATACGAAGGTCTGGTGTGGGACCCCAAGAAGAGTAGTCCGAAATAAACGGACCCGAAGTCTGTTTGCGAGCAATTTTTAAAGTGCCGCTTCCCTTTTCGGCAAGCATTTCGCCGTCGTCTTGTGAAATTGAGCAAACTGCAAGTGTTGCATCACCGACGTTCATTTTAATATCGCCCGATACATTATTATAAATGATTATACCTGCGGCGCCCTGCTGTTCGGCAATAATTGCTTTTTCTTCAAACGTGTTAGAACCACGGCGAACAAGTGCAATTTTGCCCTCAACATCAACACCTGTGTAGTCGGCTGTACGACCGACACCAGGAATTAATACATATTCATATTTTGCAGATTTCTTATCACCAAGCAAGGTATCAAAGAAATTGTTTTCTTCTGCGGCAGAGTTTGTAGACTCTGTAAAATAGATGATTTCGCCGTTATATTCAATATATGGAGTCTCTACACCTGCGATCGAAGCAACCGACATAACACCGTCATAGGTAGAGGGAGAACCTACCGTACCGGTGTCGGGGTTAGATGTAAGACCCAAGTTACCGTTTGCTTCAGAGCCGTATGCCGAACTGTAACTGTTTGAAGCCGCTACAACCATACTGATGCCTGCTTCGCGGATTTTTTCATATATTCCGTCTACAGCCTCTTCATCACTTTCGCGGCTGAAACCGCAAGCAGTACCGATTGACATATTAATAACGTCAACGCCCAAAACAACGCAATCTTCAAGCGCCGCTAAAATCCAAGCAGTTCTTGCAGTATCCATAACGTCAGAGAAGATTTTCATAGATACAAGTTGAGCGTTAGGCGCTACGCCGCGGATAGTGTCATCATTACCGACAATAACACCCGATACGTGTGTACCGTGGTTGTTGTGGGTTGAGTATGCGTCAGAATCGCTATCGGCATAGTCAAAGTTGTATGGGATTTTTTCGTTTATGTAAACATCGTCAACTGTAAGACCCTCTAACTGCTCGCTCGCCACGGTATCTTTAATAACCGCCGCAACGTCGTCATAAGTAAGTCCTAACTTTTCAGAAGTAAAATTATCCACCGAAAATGCAGTGTGATTTGAGTCAATACCTGTGTCAAGTACAGCGACAACCATTCCGCTACCGTCATATTCAGAATCGGAGGTGTCAAATATACCTGTATCAAAAACATTAACATCATTTTCTACAAGTTGGGTCTCGCAGGTGTTGTATACTTCACCTACGATAACGTTCATACCGTCACCCAATGACTTGCAGGTTGCCTCAAAATCAGAAGCCTTTATAATAAGTTCAAAACCGCTTAACACGGTAGAATATTCTTCACCTGTGGTGTATGATATATTCTGCTTGTCAAGTGCGGATAAAACCTGCGCCTTATCGCGAGCGACAGCCTCTTTCACCTTTGCAGTATTGCCGTCGTTTTTAGCGTACTGCGACAAACTCATAGTTTTGTCGCTGCCCTCGTATGCATCCATAACAGATACGTTATCGGTTGTAATAATAACCGATATTTCATCGTTATCGTTTATGTTGTCAGACAACTTAAACATTACTGATTCATCAAGATATTCAGTATAGTCAAGCGCTATATTCTCTATCTTTTTGATGTCAGAAGATGTAGAATTACTGCTGATTGCATAAACATTTGATGCAGGTATTGAACCTATTACAAATGCCATTGCCAATACAGAAGATAACACACACCTTGAAAGTTTCTTAAAATTGTTTTTCTTCATTAGTACAATTTCTCCCTTGTAAATAGTTGTGTATAGACAAGCATACATATTCCAATATATAATACACCATTTCGACTAAAAAAGCAAGAATTTATATCTCGTATCTTTAAATTATTTACTTTTTCGTAAAACGGTGATATAATTATCTAAACAAAAACATTAGAGGTATAGGTATGGATAAAAAAGTTATAACGCTTATTCGCCGTATATACGGCATTATATTGAGCGCCTCAATCATAATAGCAGGCGCGTGTCTTATAGCGGGTTGCCTTTACATATATTATTCGGGCGGCGGTTATTCGAGCGCAATAGTCACCGAAACTTTTTTTAAAATATGTATTCCCGTATATGTTTGTTTAGCGCTTGCAATTATCAGTTTTGTTTTTAATGCTGTTTTCCCTGACATACAAAAAGACAAACCGATAAAACATTACAATCTAATCTATTTTAATCTGCTTAAAAAACGTGACATTAGCACTCGCATAGATGAACTAAACAAACTTGAAAGCAGAAAAAAAATGCTTAAAATCATTAACATATCTGTTATTGCTGTTTGCAGTGTTGCCTTTTTGACATATGCGCTAAACGGTAACAATTTTCACACTTCACAGATTAACAGTTCAATGATTAAAGCAATGTGGGTATTGTTTCCCTGCGTTGCGGTATCGGTTGCATTTTCTGTAATAAATTATTATCAGAATCTCAACTGCACAAAAAAGCAAATAGTAATTTTAAAAGAACTCCCCATTAAACAAAGTAACGATATTGAAGACAATCAAAAGTCAGACAAAAAAATCATTATTCTAAAATATGCCATCCTTGCGGTTGGAATTATTGTTGTAATATTTGGTGCTGTTACAGGCGGCTTTGCCGATGTGCTTACAAAGGCTGTAAACATCTGTACCGAATGTATAGGTTTAGGTTAAGGGGTGGTAAATATGAGTAAGTTTATTAATAAAATCAAATCATTAAAACCCACCCGTCGCAAGATAATTCAGTTATATACAGCATTGCTTTTTAACGCCAATATCAAGGGCTTTATATCGGGCAACATTTATCAGGGGCAAACCAAGGTTGCCTGTGTTCCGGGTCTTAACTGCTACTCCTGTCCCGGTGCTGTGGGCGCCTGTCCGTTAGGCTCGTTACAAGGCTCGTTCAGCGCAGATAAAAGCACAATATATTATGTCGGTGGCATTTTGCTTTTATATGGCATAATGTTAGGTCGTACAATCTGCGGATGGTTGTGCCCCTTCGGCCTTATACAAGAGCTGCTATATAAAATTAAGACACCAAAGCTTAAGAAAAGCCCCGTAACGAGAATTTTATCATATTTAAAATATGTAATTTTAGTTTTCTTTGTTTTTATTGTCCCTATTACATACGCATTCCGCGACACACCGCTTCCCGCGTTTTGCAAATATATTTGCCCCGCGGGCACGCTTGAAGGCGGAATAAGTCTACTGGCAAACAAGGTAAATGACAGTTATTTTTCAATGCTGGGTCCCCTGTTCACCTGGAAATTCTTACTGCTTGTAAGCATTATCGTAGCAAGTATATTTATTTTCAGAATGTTTTGCCGATTTATCTGTCCGCTTGGCGCTTTGTATGGACTGTTTAATAAAATATCTTTCTTTGGTGTAAAGGTAGATAATCACAAATGTACCAATTGCGGACTTTGCGTAAACAAATGTAAGTTAGATATTAAAACAGTTGGCGACACCGAATGTATAAACTGCGGCGAATGTATAAATGCCTGCCCTACCAACGCAATACGCTGGAAAGGCTTTAAGGCAAAGGACAAAATTTCAAATACACAAAAGCACAAAAAAGCAAAGCTTGTTACAAGGATTATATCGGCTGTACTAATGGTTGCTCTGCTTGTTACATCTATTTGTTATTATTGGAACGAGAGTAGTAATAAGATAGAATACGGCACGGCGGTTGGAGATATGTGCTACGGCGCGGATTTGCCGATTGTAACACCCGATGGTATAAGCGAAGAAACCGTCAACCCTGCTCAAACGGGCAAAATAACCATTATTAACTTCTGGGGTACATGGTGTACACCGTGTGTAAACGAACTTCCATATTTTGATCAGATTGCAACCGAATACAAAGACGATGTAGTAGTTGTAGCCGTTCATTCAAGCGCAAGCAAAGAAACCTCACCCGAATATGTAAAAGACCACTATCCTGACAGCAATATAATTTTTGCAAACGATATTCCCGATGAAAATGATACGTTTAACGGCAAATACTATTTAAATCTCGGCGGTAGCGGCGCATATCCATACACCGTAATAATAGACCAAAGCGGCGTAATACAAGAGATATTTGTAAAAGCGTTACACTACGAGGACCTAAAACAAACCGTAGATTCTATTCTAAATTAAAATCATATATTAAAACGGAGACAGTTAACTGTCTCCGTTTTAATATAATTATTGTGTAACTTTTTTAGCGCACATAACCAGTGCCGCTGCTGAAAGCATTGCAATCGCAAGCGCTATTATACTGTCACCTGTTGAAGGCGATTTGTCGGTTGAGGTATCGGTATTTACATTGTTGTTAACGCTTGTATTAGTGTTTGAGTTGTTGTTAGTATTAGTGTTGTTATTGTTGTTGGAGTTATTGTTGTTATTATCACTATAATCCAAATCACCAAGAGTTAAAATATTTTCACTATAATAACAAGCAAATAGATGAGCATCGTCATATTCGCCGCCAACATAGCCACTTAAACCATACCAGTTATTTGTTTCGCCAACCCTTTTAAAAATAGTTATAATGTCTTCTGTAAGAGGATACATTACCTCTTTCTTACCTATTTTGCCTATCTCCTCAAGATCGTCAGTTCCCAGATATTCAAGCACTGCGTCTGTAAAGTCATATTTTTCAACAACAGCATCATTATCATCATAATAAATAGCAGTTATTTTACTGTGAAGTACAATATCAACCAAAGACATAAGACTATCGTTTAAATTAGCAAAAAGTATCGGACCGTTTTTATCGTTAAGGTGGTAATAACCATCATCGCCTAAAACCGCTTCGTCAACTGTTGTGTCTTCAAAATCGATGTATTCGAGGTCGTCAAATACAACATCGTTCGGAAGCGCAAATTCTTTTGGAGTGTGCTTGTTTTCATAAACAATCCATGGGATTTCACCGCTTGTATCAAAGTCTTTACGGCTTACGGTAATGCTCATTGTGTCACTATCAGACTTTGCCGCAATTATAACCGCCTGATTAACATCGGTGCATTTCCACGATACAGTCGTGTCTTTTACATTATCCTCTGATGGTGTATTTTGCACCCACATATCTGTATAACTAACTATACCAATAACGCCGCCATTGGCGGTAATTGTAAATTCACCTACCGCATCCGGTATGTGAATAAACACAGTATAGGGGTGTGTTTTGTCAATGGTATAGGTATCAGTACCGCTTGTTAGTGTTTTGTCACCGTAAACATAATTATCTTCATCCTGTGCCATAACTGTCATAGGAACTATCACCAGTGCAATAGCAACTATTAAACTTAAAGTGATTTTTAAAATGTTTTTCATAATATATCTCCTAATAATTAAGGCTTAATATTGAGCCATCCACTCAAGAGTCACAGCGGGATATTTACGCCGTGCATTTGGTTTTGCGCCTATATTAATTACAATTTCGTCACCCTTGGTAACCTCTAATTCAATATAAGTGCCTGTGTCGTCGGTCTTAACCTCGCCCTCTTCGGTGGACTCGGTACTTCTTTGCGCTGAATTTCTGTTGTTAGTTGCAAGCAAAATTCCTTTTTCTGTACCGCTCAAAAGATAAAAACGAATTGTGCCGTCTTTTTCAGCCGTGTATTTATAAAAATGACCCATTTCGTTGCCCTCTTCAAGACTTACGGAGGTTTTACTGCCTATAGAGTTAAGAATTGTTGGATTTGCCATACTGCCAACAAGGTCAGAAAATGTAATGGCAAAATTTGCCGCAACAGTGCCTGTATTGCCAATTTCAAATGTAACAGCATCGCTTGCCAGAGCATCAATAACCTTGAATGATACTTTGCCTCCGCTTGCGGTGTGTTTTGTGCCGTCACATACTACGTAAGCATCGGCGCTGTTAATTGTAAGTATTCTGCCACCTACACGGTATATGCTGTAAAATACCGATTTGCCTGCGGGAATGCTTAATGTTTTAACTGTATGAGTATCAGCGTTTGGTGTGTCAATATAAGGGTCATCTGCTGTACCGCTACCGTAAATTTCAATACCGTCGGGGTTAATATTTGTAACGGGGTCCTCAACGCTTACTGTGCTTTCAGTTGGTGTACTGTTTGCTGTTTCAGAAACTACGCTTTCGTTTTGTGATACCGTTTCAACAACCGATTGCGGTTCGCTGCTTTCGTTGGCAATAATATCAACATTGCTGTAAACAAGACTTGATAAAGAACTTGTATCTGACAACGAACCGTCACCGCCCATTTTACGGCAACCTGAAAGTATAGAAAGCAAAAGTGTAATCGAGAGAATTATTGCAAAGTGTTTCTTAAAATTCATTGTTTACGCCTACTTTTTTGTAATTTCAAATGTGTACTCTGTTTCGCCATCTTCGAGATAAATATAGTTGTCGCCAACATATTCGGTTTCATAACCATCAGGACAACTAAACAAAGACAACTTATGACCGTCTGTTGATTCGAAATCAAACAGTGCTACACCGTTTTCATCGGTTGCCTTTGGTACACAAGTATCTTTACAAATCTGCACCATAGTATTAGGAACGGGGTCACCGTTTTGGTCAACAAGAGTAACCTTGAATTGAGCGGTTTCTTCTTCGGAAGAAGTATCTGTATCGGTTTGTGTTTGATTTTCAAGCGGCTCAGCACCTGTAGGTCCGTTTGAATCACCACCGCAAGCACATAGTGAAAATACCATTGCAAGCGCCAAAACTAAAACTAAAAGTTTTTTCATAATTATCACCTTTCATTTATTTTATATCGCTGATGCTGTTTACTGTTGTTTTTTCATAATCATCCGCGGTAAAAAATTCAAATATTTTTTCAAAAACGCCATCCTCGGTTATCATACCCATATGCTCAAATGCAACAGTGCCGTAACGGTCAATAACTACTGTTGTTGGAAAGCCCTGTAAGGAAAAGGCAGTTATCCAAGTGTTTTCAGCTACCGCCATAGGAATAGATAAACCGTTTTGTGTGGCATATTTTTGAATATCACTTTCTTTACTGTCCATAGGATTTAAAGCAAAAACGGCAATATCATCACTGTATGAATCATAAGCCTTTTGTAAATACGGGAATTCCATACGGCAAGGCTCGCAGTTTATAAACCAGAAATTAAGAACAATAGCCTTTTTTTCTTTTAAAATTTCTGAAAAGGTATATGTATTGCCGTTTACATCTGTAACGGTGTAATCACCCATATCAGAGCCAAGGCCATAAGTGCTTTCAGCAAGAGATGCGTCCTTTACAAGACGGCTTCCTCCCTCTTTTTGAGCGCATCCTACACAGATGCATAAAAGACACAGGACTAGTAAAAGCGAAATAAATTTAACTGTAAAATTTGTTTTTTTCATTTTAATCACTCAATGTAACAACACATAAACAGCCACGCGATTTCGGCATTTATATCGGTCATATTGTTGCCTGCGTCATCCTTAAACATATAGCCGTTGTTTTCAATATCCCACCAGCCTACATATTCACCGCGTTGTTGAATAATATACTTAAGGTCATCTGTAAGAGGATAAACACCCTCGTCTTCATCAACATACTCGATATATTCGAGCAGACATTCTGAATAACTTTCTTTTTTGATAAAGTTTTCGTCTTCATCAAAGAAGTATTTATTAACACCTGAACGGTCAAGCATTGTTTTAAAGCAAGCTATGTAGTCGCAATCTTCTGCAAGGCGTACCAAAACCAAAGGTCCATTTACATCATTTAGATGATAAAAACCGTCATCTTCATTTAAAACCATTTTGTAAGTATCGGTTGATGCTGTAAGGTCAAATTCTTTAATTTGGGCATTTGCGGGCAACTTATAATCCTGAAGTTCAACAGTTTTCTGGTAAACGGTCCAAGGTTCGTCGTCAAGAGTTTTAACGGGGTCGCCTATTCGGTTAATGCCTAAAACACAATTTTTGGTCTTTTTATCTGAATCAATACCGATAACATAGGTAGAAGTACCCGAATCACCCACACCGATCATACTTGATTTTACAGAGATAGTAAATTTATTATCTTTAACCTCTGCCGCAGAACTGCTTTGCACAAAGTGAGGCGCGCCGTAATAGCCTATTGTAACCTTTTCACCGTTAGGTATAGAGAACTCATAGTTTCCTGCTTCGGTGGGTGTAAACAGAAAATAATTTCTGCCTTCGTTTAAATCAACGTAGGTGCAACCCGCTTTAACTGCATATGCGTCACACTCATCCGATTCAACATATAAAACTTCAGGTTCTGATGTAATTTTATACGCAAGAATCACATCAACCTCGTTTTTGCGTGAAGTAAGTTTAATATTATTGTCATAGTAATACTCGACACTATCGTCGGTGAAACTTAACTCAACGGTATATTGACCTGATTCTAAAGACTTGGTTGCAACGCCGTCTTCATTACAAGGTTGCATTGCTAACTGCTTGCCGCCCCGCATAAATTTTACAACTATACCCGATGTATACGGATTGCCAAACGCATCCTTAACATTTACGGTATAATCCTTTTCACCCGCGCCGCAAGCGGCAAGGGTGAAAAGTGAAAGTGTAAGTGCTGCAACCAAAACAACCGAAATAAATCTTTTCATACTTTTCATTATAATCATTACTTTCGTTAAAATTAATCGTTAGCGCCTAAATAGTCGTAATAGTAACACAACTTTAACCACGAATTTTCAACGTCCTCAAAGGTGTATTTATCCATAAGTTGCTGTAACAGTTCGGCAAGGTCTTCGTCAACAACTACACAACCGTTAAGTTCGGTGCCTGACTTATCAATCTTGCTTACATATTTACGGATTTCTTCGGTGAGGTCTTTGCCATTGCCGTGGTAACGTCCTGCAAAAACGTCTTCTATTTCATAAATTTCAGCG
>CAYOVQ010000034.1:0-10326 GCA_964407485.1 uncultured Ruminococcus sp. | reverse complement strand
TGCCAACGCTTATAAGCGAGGGCAAGGTGTTTATTGCCGAGACTCCGCTTTATGAGATTAACACAAAGGCAAAAACCTATTTTGCATATGACGAAAACGAAAAGACGGATATACTTGCGCAAATCGGTGACGATAAATATACGTTGCAGCGTTCAAAGGGACTTGGTGAAAACCAACCCGATATGATGAACCTGACTACTATGAACCCCGATACCCGTCGCCTTATAAAAATACTTCCCGAGGATGCCGAGTACACAAGCGAGATGTTTGACCTGTTGCTTGGTGACAACCTATCGGGAAGAAAAGACTATATTTCAGAGTACGGCTATCTTTATATGGATGATGCCGATATTAGTTAAAGGAGATTTTTAATTTGGCTCCAAGAAAGAAAAAAGAAACCGAACCAAAAGCAAAGAAAACGCAAAGCAACGCCTATATTGCGGGCGCGGGTACCGTGGTTGAAAGTTTGGTTACCGAAACGCTAAAATCTAATTTTATGCCCTACGCTATGAGCGTTATTGTTTCGCGCGCTATACCTGAAATTGATGGTTTTAAACCTTCGCACCGCAAATTACTTTATACAATGTATAATATGGGTTTGCTTAAAGGATCTACCATAAAATCGGCAAACATTGTCGGTCGCACAATGCAACTTAACCCTCACGGCGACGCCGCCATTTACGAAACAATGGTGCGACTTTCAGAGGGCAACGAGGCGCTGTTGCATCCGTATGTAATGTCAAAAGGTTCATTTGGCAAAGCCTATTCACGCGATATGCAGTGCGCGGCGGCGCGTTATACCGAGGCAAAACTTGCCCCTATATCAGAAGAACTTTTTGCTGACATTGATAAAGACACGGTAGATTTTGTAGACAACTATGATGCTACGATGAAAGAACCTGTGTTGTTTCCCGTAACGTTTCCGTCAATTTTAGTCAATGCAAATATGGGTATTGCCGCAGGTATGGCAAGCAATATATGCCCCTTTAATCTGCGTGAAGTGTGCGAAACTACTATTGCGTATATTAAAGATAATGACATCAATGTTGCCGATACACTTTTGGCGCCTGATTTTCCAATCGGTGGCGAACTGCTGTATGACCGCAATGAGATGGAAAAAATTTACGAAACAGGTCGCGGTAGTTTTAAGGTGCGAGGCACTTACGTTTATGATAAGTCAAACAACTGTATTGATATAAAGTCAATTCCGCCTACCACCACAACCGAGGCGATTATCGAAAAGGTTATCGACCTTGTAAAACTTAAAAAGATTACCGAGATTAATGATATCCGCGATGAAACCGACTTAGGCGGTCTTCAGATAACTATTGACTTAAAACGCGGTGTTGACCCTGAAAAACTGATGAAAAAGATTTTTAAGATGACGCCTATGCAAGACAGTTTCTCTTGTAACTTTAATATTCTTATCGCGTCAAGCCCTATGGTTTTGGGTGTTAAAGAAATTATCAGCGAGTGGGTAGCATTCCGCAGTGAGTGTGTGCGCCGCAAGGTCTATTTTAAACTAAAAAAAGCGCAAGATAAACTTCATCTGCTTAAAGGTATGGAGAAGATACTGCTCGATATTGATAAAGCAATAAAAATTGTTCGCGACACCAAAGAGGAAAAAGAGGTTATTCCAAACCTTATGATAGGCTTTGGTATTGACGAAATTCAGGCAGAATATGTAGCCGAAATCAAACTGCGTCACTTAAACCGCGAATACATCCTAAAACGTCTTGACGAGATTGAAAACCTTGAAAAAGAAATTGAAGAAATGCAATCTATTCTTGATTCAAAGGCAAAGATTAAAAAGATAATCGTTAATGAACTTGAAGAGGTTATCAAAAAGTACGGTCGTGACCGCAAGACACAGATAATTTCTGCCGAAGCCGAAATTGATGAAAAAGAAACAGAGGTTATTGATGAATCACCCGTAACGCTTTTCTTTACCAAAGACGGTTACTTTAAAAAGATTACTCCGCAATCATTGCGTATGAGCGGTGAACAAAAACTTAAAGAGGGCGACGAGATCACCCAAACGGTTGAATCTACCAATGCTCACGATCTGTTGTTCTTTACTACAAACGCTCAAGTTTATAAAAGCCGTGTCGCTGACTTTGCCGACGGTAAGGCAAGCGCGCTCGGTGACTATGTAGCAGGTAAGTTGCAATACGACGAAGGCGAAGCAAGTCTTTATATGGTAGATACGCGTGATTACTCGGGCTTTATGGTCTTTGTGTTTGATAACGGTCGAGTAGCAAGGGTTCCGCTTAAATCTTATGAGACCAAGACCAACCGTAAAAAACTTATTAAAGCCTATTGCGAAAAGCATAAAATTCACACTATTCTTTACTTTAAAGAAGATTGTGATATTTTGCTTAAATCTACAAATAACCGTATGCTACTTGTAAATACGGCATCTATTCCCGCAAAAACTACCAAGGATAACGGCGGTATAGCGGTTATGACTCAAAAGAAAGGTCAGCGAATTTTTACGGCAGAACCGTATGAAAAAGACAGCCTTGATAACCCCCACCGCTACCGCACAAAGAATCTGCCTGCTGCGGGCGCATTGCCACAAACGGGAAAAGCCACACAAGCCGCACTTGACATATAGTATATTTAGCGGTAAAATAAAAAACCGTCCGAAGAGCGATTTGCAATTCGGGCGGCATGTCCGCCCCGAAATGCAAACGCCTTTATTCGTGGCTGACAATATTTAATATTGACATTATTTTAAAAATTATACATTACCTTTGGAGTTGGTAAATTTATGAATAAAGAATTAGCAAAGCAGTATGACCCCAAAGACGTTGAAGACCGCATTTATAAAATGTGGCTTGACGGCAAATATTTTCACGCAAAATGTGAAGAGGGTAAGGATACTTATACAATAGTTATTCCGCCACCAAACATTACAGGGCAACTTCATATGGGTCACGCGCTTGACAACACCTTGCAGGATATCCTTATCCGCTTTAAGCGTATGCAGGGTTACGACACACTGTGGCTTCCTGGTACCGACCACGCATCTATTGCTACTGAGGCAAAAATTGTTGAGGCCATGAAAAAAGAGGGCATCACAAAAGAGGATATCGGTCGCGAAGGATTTTTAGAACGTGCTTGGGATTGGAAAAAACAATACGGCGGCAGAATTATCGAGCAGTTAAAAAAACTGGGCTCTTCTTGCGACTGGGACCGCGAGCGTTTTACACTTGACGATGGCTGTAGCAAAGCTGTGCGTGAAGTGTTTGTAAAACTTTACGAAAAGGGTCTTATTTACCGTGGCGAGCGTATTATTAACTGGTGTCCGCACTGCAAGACTTCTATCTCTGATGCCGAGGTTGAATATGAAGAGCAGGCAGGTCACTTTTGGCATTTGCGCTATCCGTTTGTTGACGGTAGCGGATATTTGGAACTTGCTACTACCCGTCCTGAAACTTTGCTTGGTGATACTGCTGTTGCAGTTAATCCCAATGACGAGCGATATAAAGATTTAATCGGCAAAGAACTTGATTTGCCTATCGTTCACCGCAAGATACCCGTTGTTGCCGACGATTATGTTGAAATGGATTTTGGTACAGGCGTTGTTAAAATCACACCTGCGCACGACCCAAATGACTTTGAAGTAGGTCTTCGTCATAATCTTCCCGTTATCTGTGTTATGACCGATGACGCAAAGATAGTTGAAGATTATCCCAAATATGCAGGTATGGACCGCTATGAAGCGCGCAAGGCAATAGTTGCTGACCTCGAGGCAGAGGGCGCTCTTGTTAAGGTAGAGGACTACACTCACAATGTTGGTACTTGTTACCGTTGTGGTACCACCGTTGAACCCGCTGTTTCAAAACAGTGGTTTGTAAAAATGAAGCCACTTGCTACTCCTGCAATTGACGCAGTTAAGAACGGAGAAACAAAGTTCGTTCCCCAACGCTTTGAAAAGGTATATTTCCACTGGCTCGAAAATATTCGTGACTGGTGCATATCCCGTCAACTTTGGTGGGGTCATCGCATACCTGCTTGGTACTGTGAAGAATGCGGGGAGATTACTGTATCGCGTGAGGATGCGCACAAGTGCGCTCATTGTGGCAGTGAAAAAATAGTTCAGGATCCCGATACACTCGACACTTGGTTTTCATCTGCATTGTGGCCCTTCTCTACTTTGGGTTGGCCTGATGAAACCGCAGATTTAAAGCATTATTATCCTACCAATACACTTGTTACAGGCTACGATATTATTCCTTTCTGGGTAATGCGTATGATGTTCTCGGGAATTGAGCACACAGGCGAAGTTCCTTTTAATACCGTGCTTATTCACGGTCTTGTGCGCGACAGTCAGGGCAGAAAGATGTCAAAGTCTTTGGGCAACGGTGTTGATCCGCTTGAAGTAATTGACACCTACGGCGCCGACGCGCTTCGTTTCTCGCTTGCTACGGGTAACAGCCCGGGTAACGATATGCGTTATATCCCCGAACGTGTTGAAGCAAGCCGCAACTTTGCAAACAAAATTTGGAATGCCGCAAGATTTATACTTATGAATCTTGATGGCGATACGGTTTTACCAATAAATACTGCAGACTTTGCGCTCGAAGATAAATGGATTATTTCAAAATACAACACTCTTGTTCGTGACGTTACCGAAAATCTTGACCGTTTTGAGTTAGGGTTAGCGGTACAAAAGTTGTATGACTTTATTTGGGATGTGTTCTGCGATTGGTATATCGAAATTTGTAAGTCACGCTTAAACGGTGAAGATGAAAAGGCTAAAAACACCGCTCGCAGTGTGCTTGTGTATGTGTTTACTAACACATTGGCGCTATTGCATCCGTTTATGCCGTTTATCACCGAAGAAATCTGGCAGACAATGCCACACGGTGACGAGCAAGCACTTATGGTAACCGAATGGCCTAAATTCTCTGATGAGTTTAATTTCTCTGCAGAAGAAGCAGAGTTTGAAAAGATTATGCTTGTAATCAAGGCTATCAGAAACCGCAGAGCAGAAATGAATGTTCCGCCCTCTAAAAAGGCGAAGGTTTGCATACAGACTGCGTTTGCTGACACGTTTAGCACAGGTACGTCTTATATCTGCCGTCTGGCTTCTGCATCGGCGGTAGAAATCGGCGACAACTTTGACACCGATGGTGCAGTTCGCGTGGTTACCGATGCGGCAACCGTTTATATGCCTATGAAAGAACTTGTTGATATTGAGGGTGAAATTGCCCGACTTCAAAAAGACTTACAAAAGGCTATTGTTGATAAAGAGTTTTTTGAAAAGAAACTTAACAATCAGGGCTTTGTTGCAAAGGCACCTGCCGCTGTTATCGAACAGCAAAGACAGGGTCTTGCAAAAGCGCTTGATAAAATCAAGATGATTGAAGACAGTATTAACGAAATCAAGGCTCTTGGTTAAAATTTAAATTCAAAAAGAGAGCCAAGATAATTTTGGCTCTCTTTTATATTGTGACAACATTATTGTCGGCATCTAAAATTAATGCGGTTTTAATATCGTTGTCACTTAAAAAGGGTTAATTGCTTAACCCTTGATAGTATTGTGTGAAGAATTTTTAAAAATTTTCAAGTAAAATTTTGGTGTTTTATGAAATATAATGAAACTTTAAATTATATACACTCGTTGGGTGCATTTTCGCACAAAGCGAGTCTTGAACGCATAGCTGCTGCATGTGAAAAACTCGGCAATCCGCAAAACAATTTTAAAGCCATACATGTTGCAGGCACTAATGGCAAGGGCTCAACCTGCGCGTTTTTGTCAAGCGCATTAATGGCGGCAGGGTATAAGGTTGGTACATTTGTGTCACCCTATATTACAGACTTTTGCGAGCGAATACAAATCGGTGGCGAATATATAAACCGCGACGATTTATGCCGACTTGCGCAAAATGTTATTGATACGGGTGTTTTGCTTACCGAATTTGAGTTTATAACTGCGGTGGGATTTTTATATTTTAGCCAAAATAAAATTGATGTCGCCGTGCTTGAGACGGGTTTGGGCGGCAGATTTGATGCTACAAATATAATACCAGAGCCATTAGTTTCGGTTGTTACAAAAATCAGCCTTGACCATACCGCTGTTTTAGGCGATACGATTTCACAAATAACGAAAGAAAAATGCGGTATAATAAAGGGCGACAATGTTGTTACCTCGCACAATCAACCAAACGAGGCATTATCGGTTATTAAACGTTGTTGCCCAAATGCAAAAATTCCTGACATAAGCAAATTAAAGGATATAAAATGTTCAGTTTTGGGAAATAGTTTTATTTATGATAATATGCATTATCAAACTTCGCTTGGCGGTGATTTTCAGATAGAAAATGCGCTTATTGCTATCAAAACGCTTAAAAACTGCGGATTATCCATAAATGAAAACCATATAAAAGAGGGGTTGAAAAACGCATTTATACCCGCGCGTCTTGAAGTGGTATCGCGTGACCCGATTATAATAATTGATGGCGCGCATAATCCCGACGGCGCCCATAGTTTGACTGTGGCTTTAAAAGAGTATAGTGACAGTACCGCAATAATTGGTGTAATGCGTGACAAAAATTACAACGAGGTTTTGGCAAAAACACTGCCGTTTTGCAAAAATGTTGTTTGCGTAAGACCTGATGTGCCACGTGCTTTATCTGCCGAGAAATTAGCAAGTGAAGCGAAAAAATATTGCGATAATGTTTTTATATCAAGTGCGCTTGAAGATGCTATCGCAGTTGCTAAACAAATAGCAAACGATAAACCGATATTTACTTTCGGCTCACTTTATTTAGCGTCGCAAATACGACCGATTTTAAAGGATAAATAAAACCAAAATATGACAATTAGATATGACAAATTTTTTAGGGACAACCTTTTATACTTGTATAAGGGGTTGTCCCTAAAATTTTAAAAATCCCTATAAGCCGCCCCTGCCAAAAGGGAGGGAGACCGCGTTAGCGGCGGAGGGATAGTAAGAGGTGTTTTTATGTCGGTAGAAATTAGTGTAAACGGTGAGGTAACAACCGCCTATTTAAGCGGTGAAATAGATCATCATTCTGCAGCGTCAATACGCGCAAAAATCGATAATGCGGCAGAACTTAATATGCCGTCGCTGCTTGTTCTGGATTTTACGCGCGTCAGTTTTATGGACAGTTCGGGCATAGGGCTTGTTATGGGCAGATACCGAAATCTGTCACGCAGAGGGGCAAAATTGCATATAACGGGTACGTCACCGCAAATATATAAAGTGATGCGGCTTTCAGGAATAGAAAAACTTGCGACCATAGATGAATGTAAGGTTTAAAAACACGGGAGGTTTAAAAATGAAAATAATAAACAAATTCAGTATGAATATGTTGTCGCGTTCGGCGAACGAGGGTTTTGCGCGCGCTACTGTCGCGGCATTTGCGGCGCAACTTGATCCAACGCTTGAAGAAATCAATGATATAAAAACGGCGGTCAGTGAGGCGGTAACCAACTGCATTGTTCATGCATACCGCGAGGGGTTGGGTAAGATTTACATAAACGGTGAAATTACCGACACAAACATAATAAAAATAAAAATTCGCGACAATGGTTGCGGTATCGAAAATGTAGAAAAAGCCATGGAACCTCTTTTTACCACGGTAGGTGGCGAACGCGCAGGGTTGGGTTTTGCCGTTATGCAAAGTTTTATGGATTCCATTCGTGTGCGATCAAAGGTGGGTAAGGGCACTACCGTAACGCTTACAAAAAAGATAGCGCCCAGATATAGTGTCAATGGTTGATGCACTTACGCGGGACGGCTTTATCGAAAGCAACCTGCCGCTTGTACACTCTCTTTGCAAGCGCTTTATAGGTAGGGGTATCGAGTATGACGACCTTTATCAAGCAGGGTGTGTCGGTCTTATAAAGGCGGCTGACGGATTTGACGAGTCGCGCGGTCTTTGCTTTTCTACCTATGCGGTGCCTGTAATTTTGGGTGAAATACGACGAATGTTTCGCGACGGCGGCTCGGTTAAAGTGTCACGAAGTTTAAAAGAACTGTCACTAAAAATCACGCGGATTAAAGCTCAACTCGAACTAAAGCTTTCGCGCGAGCCTACTGTCAGCGAATTAGCGTCAGAACTCGGTGTCACACCCGAAGAGGTAACCGAGGCGCAGTCGGCGGCAATGCCTACAGTGTCACTTACCTATGAAAGCGACGACGGTGTGTGTGAAGCGGATGTTGCGGTTCAAGGTCCCGAAGATTTGCTTACCGATAAATTGCTCTTACAGCGCGCGTTTAAACATCTTGATAAAGTCGAGCAACAAATAATAAGATACCGATACTTTGAATATCTTACTCAAAACGAAACAGCGGCACGGCTTGGGTTATCACAGGTGCAGGTATCACGCGCCGAAAAGAAAATTCTCCTCAAACTGCGTGCAGCAATAGGCTCGGTCGCTTGACAAAATTTTCATTTAGTTATATATTTATATAGGAAAATTTTGTAGGGGCGAGCATTGCTCGTCCGAATACGAATTATATCAAAAATCCAAACTGGCGACCACTGGTCGCCCCTACGCAAAAAACATAGTGATATTACTTATGTGTTTATTAACTATGGTGAAAGGGGACACACAATGAAACCTGTATTATATATTGTAATACCTTGCTACAATGAACAAGAAGTGCTACCCGTTACAGCACCGTTGTTTTTGCAAAAGATAAATGATCTTTATATCGACGGTAAAATAAGTGAGCACAGCCGCATACTTTTTGTGAATGACGGCAGTAAAGACAACACTTGGAATATAATCACCGAATTGTCACAAATCGACGAGCATTATTGCGGTATATCGCTTAGCCGCAATCGCGGTCATCAGAACGCTCTGCTTGCAGGACTTATGGAAGCCGCTCTAAAATGCGATGCGGCAATCTCGGTTGACTGCGACGGTCAGGACGACATTGACGCTATTGACAAAATGGTAGACGAATATCTGTCGGGCAGTGAAATTGTTTACGGTGTGCGCTCTGACCGCAAAACCGATACAGGCTTCAAGCGCGGTACGGCACAGTTTTTTTATAAGTTAATGAACGCTATGGGAGCGGATATTGTTTATAACCACGCCGACTACCGTCTTATGTCTAAAAGAGCGCTTGAGGCGCTTGGTCAGTTTAAAGAGGTTAACCTGTTTTTACGCGGTCTTGTGCCAATGGTTGGTTTTAAATATTCAAGTGTAGAGTATTCTCGCAAAGAGCGTATGGCAGGCAAAAGCAAATATCCGCTCAAAAAGATGCTCTCCTTCGCGCTTGACGGTATAACAAGTCTTTCGGTGAAGCCTATACGCCTTATAACCGCATTTGGCTTTATTGTAGCGGCAATCAGCCTTATCGGTATTATCTGGTCGGTTGTTAGCGCGTTTATGAATCTGACCGTTGCGGGCTGGGCATCAACCGTAAGTATAATCTGTTTCCTTGGTGGCGTTCAGCTGTTAAGCCTTGGTGTTATCGGTGAATATATCGGCAAAATTTATCTTGAGGTAAAACAAAGACCGAGATATATAATTGATAAAAAGACGGATGAAACAAAATAAATTTGTCATTGCGAGCCGCATTGGCGGCGTGGCAATCCGCTCTTTTAATAATTGATTGGTGCTAAAGCCTCTGCTTAATGCGGAGGCTTAGTTTTATTACATAGGGACAGGCATCCCTACATAATACTTTGCAGAATTTTAAAAACGGATTATAATAGACTAAATGAAATATAAATTCAGGAGGGAGAGAAGAATGAAAAAACTGATTATAATTAGAGGAAATTCCGGCAGTGGGAAAACTACAATAGCAAAAGAACTGCAAAATAAGTTCGGTAGGAATACTATGCTTATTTCACAAGATGTAATCAGGAGAGATATGCTTAAAGTCAAAGACGGAGAAAATACACAAGCATTACCTCTTATGAAAGAACTTTTAACCTATGGTAGTAATCACAGTGATATTGTCATATTAGAGGGAATTATGTATTCAGATTGGTATAAGCCATTGTTTGAATTGGCGATTAAATTATATGGCACCAATGTATACGCCTACTATTTTGACTTGCCATTTGAGGAGACTTTAAAGCGACATCAAACAAAGCCTAACTGTCGCGAATTTGGCGAAGAAGCAATGCGACGATGGTGGCGCGAAAAGGATTTTTCAGATGTGCTGAATGAAGTTGGCATTACATCTGAAAAAGATATTGAAAGCATTGTTATAGATATTTTTGATGCAGTCTCAAACGGCTAAACTCTGATTTATATTTTCACCTTTTCTCTCGCTTTTTAATACACTGTAAGGAGGGACGAAAATTTAAAAAGGAGAAAAGGCTATGA
>CAYOVQ010000033.1:0-10510 GCA_964407485.1 uncultured Ruminococcus sp. | reverse complement strand
ACAGACCGCCCGAAGATGTAGCAGTAATGCGGTTTACAAGCGATGTAAACAACACACCCAGATGCAGATAACCTGTAGGCGACGGCGCAATTCTTGTAACTCTTGCGCCTTCGGGCAAATTACGCACAGGGTACAAATTCTCGTAATACTCGGGTGTTTTTTTTATGTTCGGCAGTAAAAGTTCTGCCAAAAGTTCGCGATTATCCATTAAAAAATATCTCCTATTTGCTAAGCAACTTGTTTAGTTCGTTCATAAAGGTGTTAATGTCTTTAAACTGACGGTAAACCGATGCAAAACGCACGTATGCTACCTCATCAATCTCTTTAAGTTTTTCCATAACAAGTTCGCCTATCTTGTCACTGCTTACCTCACGGTCAAGCGAGTTTTGAATAACGGTTTCAATATCGCTTATAGCGCGGTCAAGCATTTCGATAGATACGGGGCGCTTTTCACAAGCGCGAAGCATACCTGTAAGCAATTTTTGACGGTCAAAACTCTCACGTGAGCCGTCTTTTTTGATTACTATTATAGGAAGACTTTCGATCATCTCATAGGTAGTAAAACGCTTTGCACATTTAAGACACTCACGGCGACGGCGAATACGTTCACCCTCATCGGTAGGACGAGAGTCAATTACCTTGCTTTCTTCATAAGCACAAAAAGGACATTTCATAACAAATACCACCAATACTATATAATTAATTAAATTATACCACAATATATCGGTAAATACAAGAAAAATTATTAACAGATAATCGTTGCAAAAACACGTAAACTATGTTATTATATATTAAATATAGATTAAAGTGGGAGATTATTTTTATGAATTTTATATTGGCGTCTAAATCTCCTCGCAGAAAAGAACTTTTATCCTTGCTTGACATAGATTTTAAAATTCTTTCTGCCGATATAGATGAAACTATAAATCCGTCGCTTTCCGTAAGCGACGAGGTTGCTCGGTTAAGTTACCAAAAGGCTTTAGCGGTAACACAACTTGCACCCGATGATGCGGTAATAATTTCCGCCGATACGGTAGTAGAACTAGACGGTCGCGTTATGGGCAAGCCAAAATCGCAAGACGATGCATTTTATATGCTTAAAAGCCTTTCGGGCAAGAGTCACAATGTACTGACCGCCGTCACCGTTTTAAAAGGCAAAAAGCATCTTACAAAAACCGTAACAACCTCGGTCACTTTCAGAAACGTCACCGATGACGAGATTTTATCTTATATAAAAACGGGCGAGCCTATGGACAAGGCGGGTGCTTACGGCATACAGGGCAGAGCCTCTAAATTTGTTAAAAAGATAGACGGCGATTACTTTAATGTGGTGGGTCTTCCCGTTTGCGAACTTTGCACTATGTTAAAACAATTTGATATAAATATATAACTTTCAGGAGGAATCAAATGTCTGCTAAAATCACACACCTTTCAAATGGTGCCGAGGGCGTATTCATTAAAAATGACCGTTTTAATACCACCCTCGTTTCATTTAACTTTTACGTACCTATGTCAAAAGACACTGCGGCAGAGTATGCACTACTCCCCTTTGTAATGACAACCTGCAGTAAAGCCTATCCCGACTTTTCTGCTCTCAATTTTAAACTTGCAAAACTTTACGGTGCTAATCTTTCGGCAAGCGCTGAAAAGGTCGGCGATTTCCAACTGCTTAAAATCGCAATTTCTGTTATAGATGACCGTTTCTCTCTTGATAACGAATCACTTTGCGACAGCGCCATACAGTTACTCTCCCAACTTGTTTTTGAACCAAAAGTTGAAAACGGCGCATTTTGTGAAAATGACGTTGCCCGCGAAAAGCGTAAGGCTATCGAGCATATACGCGGCGACTTGGCTCAAAAACGCATATACGCAAAAAAACGTCTTATTGAAGAGATGTACAAAGACGAGCCTTACGGCGTGGCTAAATGCGGCACCGAAGAAGATGTAGAAAAAATCACAGGCGAATCACTTTACAAGGCGTGGACCACACTTTTATCCACCGCTTTCTTGCGAGTAAACATTGTTTCACGCTCTATGCCGCAAGGATTGTTTGACGGCATTTCACAAAAACTTAACGCTATCCCGCGCGAAAATATTACCGACTGCACACAAAACGCGCCTACCCCCGCTGTAGACTCGCACCGTACAGTAATCGAGAATATGGATATTGCGCAGGGCAAGTTATGTATGGGATTTTCGAGCGAAGTTTGCGGCGATGACACCACAGCCGCGCCGCTTACCGTTATGTGTGATATTTTTGGCGGCGGACCGTACTCGCGTCTGTTTGGCAATGTGCGTGAAAAATTAAGCCTTTGCTATTATTGTATGTCCTCATCGGTAAAACCTAAAGGACTGATTACCGTTGAAAGCGGTGTTGAAAAAGAAAACGCCGAAAAAGCCGAAGCAGAAATTCTTAATCAACTCGAATTTATGAAAAAAGGCGAATTCAGTGACGAAGAGTTTGAATCATCAATAAAAAGCATCACCGATTCGTTCAAGTCTTATAACGACTCGCAAGAATTACTTGACGCTTGGTATTCGATTAAAATTGTTAGGGATAAACTTCTTTCTCCCGAAGAGGCTACCGATACAATCTTAAAGGTTACCCGTGAGGATGTAGTTAACGTAGCAAAAGGCGTTAATCTTCACACTGTATATAAACTTTTACCCAAAGAAAAGGACGGTGACAAGTAATGAAAAAGCAAATTTTTGAGGGCTTTGCCGACGAAAGTTATATAAAGACACAACTGCCGTCAGGGCTCGAAATTTATATAATGGAAAAACCTCAATACTCATCAAGTTATGCTATTTTTGGCACAAAATACGGCTCTATTGATACTATTTTTGCCAAGGACGGCGGCGAAATGATAACCGTACCCGAGGGTATTGCCCATTATCTTGAGCACAAACTTTTTGAGGGTGAAGACGGTGACGCGTTTTCAAAATACGCTAAAACAGGCGCTTCGGCCAATGCGTTCACCTCTTTTGACCGCACCTGTTATCTTTTTTCATGCAGTGATAATTTTTACGAAAACCTTGACATATTATTAAGTTTTGTTCAGTCACCCTATTTCACTCCAGAAAACGTAGAAAAAGAGCAAGGCATTATCGGTCAAGAAATTCGTATGTATGACGACAACCCAGGTTGGCGTGTTATGTTTAATCTTCTTAAGGGTATGTATCACAATCACCCTGTACGCGTTGATATTGCAGGTACTGTTGAGTCTATATCACACATTGATGCCGATTTACTTTATAAGTGTTATGAAACTTTCTACAACCCTGCAAATATGTTTATCTGCCTTGTTGGTAATATCGATACCGACAAAACGTTAAAGCAGATAGAAAAATCAATAATCGACCGTAAGCCTGTAGAAATTACACGCGGTGACTTTAACGAACCGCAAGAAATTGTTAAACCTTATGTAGAACAAAAACTTGCCGTAAACACACCTATGTTTTGCTTAGGCTTTAAACAAAAAATTGCTACACCCTACCGCAGACTAAAAAGTAAACTTTGCGTAAGTCTTTTGCTTGAAATAATCTGCGGTGATGCTTCCCCTCTTTATGCGCGTCTTATGAATGAAGGACTTATTAACGACGATTTTGACAGCGAATATTTTAACGGCAACAGTTATGCCGCTGTAATATTTGAGGGTGAATCACGCGACCCACAGCGCGTAGCAAATGAAATCAAGGCAGAGATTAACCGCCTGCGTATCGAAGGCATAGACAAAAAGTTGTTTTCTGCTGTTAAGAGCAGTATGTACGGCAGTATGGTAAGACGCTTTAACAGTGTCGAAGGCCTTGCTATGAATCTTGTCGAATGCGCTATGTGCGGCTACAGTCTATTTGATGAAATAAAGCAACTTAAAGCTGTAAGTTATGACGATGTCTTAAAACGTCTTGATGTATTCTGCGACGAAAATGCCGTTTTATCGGTTATAAAGCCTTTGGAGGACTAACCGTATGAGTTATGACGTTACTATATTTGGAATCAGTTTCACCATTAAACCTGTAGCATTTACACTGCCAATCGGTGACGGTTGGGATATTTATTGGTACGGTATAATTATTGCATTAGGCTTTATGCTTGCAATAATTTACGGTATGAAAAATGCCACGCGTTTTAACGTTGATACCGATAAAATGCTTGATGTAATTATTGTTACAACACCTGTATCAATACTTTGCGCGCGCACTTATTATGTAATTTTTGACGGAGAAAAACTTACAAGTTTTGCCGACTTCTTCGGTTTTGGCGGTAGCGGTTTTTCAGGAATTGCAATTTACGGCGCAATAATAGGCGCATTTGCCTGTGGCGCTGTTATGTGTAAATTAAAAAAGATTAAAATTTTAGATATGTTTGACCTTGCTGCCACAGCATTTCTTATAGGACAAGGCATAGGCCGTTGGGGCAACTTTATGAATCAGGAAGCCTACGGCACGTTTACAGGCAGCAGTTGGTGGGGTATGCAAAGCAGTCGCACTATTGCCGAAATGGGCGAAGGTCTGGTTCACCCCTGCTTTTTGTATGAATCAATTTGGTGTATAGCAGGTTTCTTTGTGCTTAACCATTTTTCTAAAAAGCGTCACTTCAGCGGTGAGATTACGCTTATGTACTGCATATGGTACGGTTTTGAACGCTCTATTGTTGAAAATCTACGTACCGACAGTCTTATGATTGGCAACCTACGCGTTTCGGTTCTTGTTTCGGCAATAATCTTCCTTGCCGCTACCGTTACTCTTATAGCAGTACGCAAAAAACAAAAGTCGGTAGTCGGTAATGATAATTACACCGCAATGTTTGAGGATGAATATGCAAATATAACCGAAGAAACCGAAGAAAGTGAAATCACACAAGAGGTAGAAAGCAATGAGTAATGTTTTAGACGGAAAACTTGTGTCATCAGCAGTTAAAGACCGCGTTGCGAAAGAGGTAAAAGAATTAAACAAGCAAGGTGTCAGCGTATGTCTTGCCGTAATCCTTGTGGGTGAAGACCCCGCATCAAAAATTTATGTTGCAAACAAAAAGAAGGCATGCGAGCAGTTAGGCATTATTTCAAAAGAATATCTACTGCCCGAAAACACCACTCAAGACGAACTTTTAGCGTTGGTTAATCAACTTAACAACGATAAATCAGTAAACGGCATACTCTGTCAGTTACCGCTGCCAAACGGACTTGATGAAAAAGCGGTGATCAATGCCATTGACCCACAAAAAGATGTTGATGCTTTTCACCCTGTAAATGTTGGCAAAATAATGATTGGTGATTATGATTTTCTTCCCTGCACACCCGCAGGCGTTATGGAAATGCTTTCATATTACAACATCGATGCAAACGGTAAAGATTGTGTCGTAATCGGTCGTTCAAACATTGTAGGCAAGCCTATGAGTATGTTGTTGCTTCACAAAAACGGCACCGTTACAACCTGTCATTCACGCACCAAAAACCTTGCAGAAGTTACTTCCAGAGCCGATATTCTTGTAGCCGCTGTAGGTAAAGCCAACTTTGTAACCGCCGATATGGTAAAACAGGGCGCGGTTGTAATCGACGTTGGTATGAACCGCTCAAACGGAAAACTCTGCGGTGATGTCGATTTTGATGCAGTATCCCAAAAGGCTTCATATATTACCCCCGTACCCGGCGGTGTTGGTCCTATGACAATCGCTGTGCTTATGCAAAACGCTCTTACCGCTGCAAAGCGTCAAAATAATTTGATTTAAGGTGATTTTTTGAAATACCGATTAATAGCAGTTGTTGCTGTCTTACTCTTACTGTTTACGTTTAACGTAAGCGCTGCAAGTTATGAATATTACATTGCGCCCGATAAAAGTCTTACTTCGGTGCAGTACGGCGATGACCTGACCACTGTTTCACAAAAACTTAATATGTCGGTAGATGAACTTAACACCTACTTCAACAAAAACGGTCTGCTGTATCTTGCCGTGTCTGACGATGCCAAAACCCAGATAAAAATCTCGGCTTTTACTGATAATTTTTCATCCGCGGCAAGCGATATGGCATATCTTGACGATACGGGACTTTCAGAGTTTATAAGCGCCGTAAGTGACAGTGCAGATAATCCGACCGCAACTGTCACAAACAATGACAGAAAATATATTTGTGTAAAAAACACGCTTAAAGACAGCGGCGGTGTGTACACCGTTACGCAGTACATAACCATCTGCGACAGCAAAACCTTTTATTTTGCAGGTTACAACGAGGGTGAAGAGACCTCACCTGTTATACAGTCGGCATTTGAAAGTTTTACGCTTAACGAGGTCACGGCACCGCAACCTAATTACACTCTATACACCGTTTTAATTATCGTCGGCATTGTACTGTTTTCAGCGGTTGCTGTAGTTATGATAATAGGTATAATAAAAATTAAAACAAAAAAAGAACCTGTTTTTGAGGAGAATTTTGAAAATGAAAATTAAAAATTTTATCTGCTTAATGCTTTGTGCAACCCTGCTTCTTTGCACTACCGCTTGTAGAAAAACAGGCGACGCGCTTTCATCGGCTTACAGCAATGGTATTACCAATATTAATACAAGCACAGACATTAGCACTGTTTCTCAAACTACAGAAGAAAATTCTACACAATCAAGCGGCAATAATACTTCAACCCCAAGCGAAAGTTCAAACACTCAAAGCACAACTTCTATTGATTTTGAAAAAATGTACGGACTTAAAAGCTTGGAATCTGTAGATTATGAGTGTTATAAAGACATACCTAACGGTGAAGCACAGTATGAAATTCTTGAAGTTTTAAACGAAAAGGGACAAGATTTAAAAATCTCTTGTGACTATACGTGTGACTCAAAAGATATTAAAATAGACGGTTTTATAGTCTCTGTTCCTGCGAGTTACAAAGAAAAACACAAATCGGTAAAACTTACCGCCACTCATCGCTTGTCGGGTATTAAACTTGATTTTGAAATAAAGTTTGAAAATAATTACAAACTAATTTTTGAAGACAATTTTGACGGTGACAGCCTCAATACAGAAGTTTGGGGCGATATTTGGGATACAGGTATCGATGCCGAGCAACGCGATGATTATAGTTACGGCTACGTTAAAGAAAACGTATTTGTAGACGGCAAAGGTCACCTTATCAATCGTGTAAAGGCTATGAATGAAAAAAACAGTAAAGGTCAGCCTACCTATACCACATCTCTTATATCCACCAAAAACTGCTTTGAATCAAGATACGGTTATTATGAAATGAGTGTTCGTCCACACCTTACAACAGGACTTTGGGGCGCATTTTGGATTTTGGCTGGTGATATGGACAACGATAATGCTCCTGAAGATAATTCAACTAAAAACGGTGTTGAAATAGACATATTTGAAACCCTTATGTATCAAAAAACTGCGCGCCACGCTCTTTTTTGGGATGGTTACGGATGGTTTCAAAACGAATCGGGTGATTGGGTTACTAAAACCCAAGGTCACGGCGTAATGGCGCCCGAAATGCCTGAAATTTATGATGGTAATTTTCATAAATTTGCGCTTCAGTGGACTCCTACAGAATTTATATTTTTGATTGACGATCAAGTAACGTATCGCTGGACCAATACGGATGGCTGCAATATGCCCGGATATATGCTTATAAGCTCTCACATCAACAGTGAGGGTACCGGCGAACTTCTACTAAAACCCGGCGAATATACCGATATGATTGTTGATTATGTAAGAGTTTACGAAAGCACACCCTATTCTGATTAATAATTTAAGGAGATAGTTTATCCTGGAATAAAATTACACGTTTACAAGTATTGAAAAGGTTGAATTTCGTTGCGTGCGCGACATACCTACAGGTATTGTGCATTAAGTTGGCACAATAAACGGTATTCCAAAATAATCGGTAAGCGATACCACAACGTTTGCGGCGATTGCCTCTATGTTATCGCGTATCCATATCGCATCTTCATAATTGTCGTGATAGGCAAATTCAATAAGCACGCTCGGCGCTCGTGTTCTGCGCACCTCACCGAGTGACGTTGTGGGTATTGTGCGCACAAGTTCGGGCAGTGGGTAAATCAGTTTAAGGTTATTGGCAATAATCTCTGCAGCCCTGTGTCCGTTTACACTTGTAGGATAATAATAAACCTCCGTCCCCCGCCTGCTGCCGTCACCGCTACCCGTAGCATTAGAATGTAGCGCTAAATGCAGGTCATAATTACCCATATTTGACTGCGCTATAGATGATGCGGCGGTCATATCGGGCGTGTTACGGGTAAAAGAAATACCGCTCGCATACAGATACGGCTCCATAGCATCGGCAATTAGGTTCATATAATACTCTTCATTACCGCCTATAATGTACGGGTTAAACTCTTGTGTCGACGGACTCAAATAAATACTTGGCATAAAAAACTCCCCTTTGCACCATTTTATGCAAAGGGGATATTTTTTATACTATTGTTTTCAAAACGACACTTAGGTCGTGCACTACTATTTTAAATGTTCATTTACTGCTTTGCGCACTACCGATAAAAACCAGCAGTAAAGCGCTTCGCCAAGTTCCTGAAAAATGGGGTCGCCGTCGTGCAAACAAAGCATTGCAAAAGTTTGTCCTATGCGGCGGTCAACCTCGCTACCGCGACGGAAAGCGAGATAATAAAATGAAAACGCGCCTGTATCGCTTGATGTTTTATAAAGTTCTGCGTTATGCTTGTTTAACGTATCAAGAAAACTTTTTTGCGCAATACCTACAAGCGTATCATCGGATATATACTGCTCAAAACCTGCAGTTGCTGTAAAAGAGAGCAACAAACGCCTTTGCAGTATCATATCATAGTCACGGAATTCGGGATCAACCTCGGTCTCGGCATCAGCAATAAAACTGTTTGCAACTGTTTTGCCAACCGCCTTTGCCCCCTTTATCTGTTCGGGACTTACAGACGAACTCTGCACAGTTGTATTTTTATTGCGACGCACGTCAACAGACGGCTTATCGCCTGCAATTTTTACATCTAAATCATCTGTCAGCACTTTTATCACCTGTCTTTTACTGTTCGTTTTTGTACTTCTTAAGCGCCTCGGCTAACTGCGCAGGGCAAGAAGTATTTTTTAATCCACACTTTACGTTCTCAAGTTTTACGATAACGTCGTCAACCTTCATACCGCGAACAAGTTCGCCTATACCTTTAAGATTGCCGTTGCAACCGCCCACAAAAGATACACTGTTGACAACGTTGTCCTCAACCTCTATGTCAATGCTGCGTGAACAAACCCCATTTGTTTTATATGTGAATTTCATTTTTAATATTCCTTATCTGTCTTTAAATTTATTACTTCTTACGGGATGACGCAACTTGCGTAGCGCCTTTGCCTCTATCTGACGGATACGCTCACGCGTTACGTTAAATTCGGTACCAACCTCTTCTAAGGTGTGGCATCTGCCGTCTTTAAGACCAAAACGAAGTCTTATTACCGCCTCTTCACGCGCTGAAAGGGTGTGAAGCACAGCGTCGATATCCTCATTGGTAATTGTTTTAAGCGCCGCATCGTCGGGGGCTAATGCATCCTCGTCGCGAATAAAGTCCATAAGACGTGAATCCTCTTCGGGACCTATGGGTGTCTCCATCGAAACAGGCTCTTGCGCTACACGCATAATCTCGCGAACACGCTCAACCGACAATTCCATCTTTTCGGCAATTAATTCTTCGCTGGGCTCATAACCGTTTTCGTGAAGCAGTTGGCTCTGCACCTTTTTAAGACGGTTAATGGTTTCAACCATATGAACAGGTATACGGATTGTTCTTGCCTGATCTGCAATGGCGCGGGTTATAGCCTGACGAATCCACCATGTAGCATAGGTAGAAAACTTAAAACCTTTTGTATGGTCAAACTTGTCCACCGCTTTTATAAGACCAACGTTACCTTCTTGAATAAGGTCAAGAAAGTACATACCGCGACCAACATATTTTTTAGCAATGCTTACAACAAGACGTAAGTTTGCTTCGGTGAGACGCTTTTTAGCGTACTCGTCGCCCTCGGCAATTCTAACGGCAAGCGCAATTTCTTCTTTAGAAGAAAGCAACGGCACACGGCCTATTTCGCGCAGATAAACCTTAACAGGATCGTCAAGTGACATATTTTCAATCGCGATGTCATCGTCAAGATTATCAAGATCTACCTCTTCAAGTTTAAGTTCGTCCTCGGTAGGTTCTTCATCAAAATCGCGTTCTAACACATCAGGATCTAAAAGCAAACTCGCCTCGTCCTCAGGCGCATTTTCAATATCGTCTAATGTATCTCTTTTTTCTTCCTCTTCTAAAAGCGCATCGGCTTGACGTTCAAGTTCTTCTGCTGTTTTTTGTTGTGATTTATTTTCTGCCATTTTTTAGTTCCCCTTTTGTTTGGATTCTATTATTTTTTTAAGGCTATCTGCCCAATCGTCTACTGACATATTTTTTGCATCGCCCGAATTCTTCTTTAATCCCTCATCTAATATTACCTTTATGCTGTCTTTTAATACAATAAGGGCGTTTTTG
>CAYOVQ010000032.1:0-10785 GCA_964407485.1 uncultured Ruminococcus sp. | reverse complement strand
ACGGCTTTATCGCTGTAAGCGGTCTTAAAATGATTCAAAAGGTTGACCTTGAGAAAAACTCAAATCTGTTTACCACATCTGTTATCCTTATTACAGGTATCGGCGGTATGGCTATGGCAATAGGCAAGGTTACAATTACTGCTATTGCTTGCGCTCTGATTCTTGGTATTATTACAAATGTTGTTCTTTCACGCGAAAAGGCTGATACTGAAGAAGAGTAAAATATATTTTGTTTAACACGGTCCCACCCAACAGGGTGGGGCTGTTTTTTATATATAAATATATATTATATGTGTAAATTTTTAACAATATACTATATAGATCAATATATAAGTAGAAAGTAGTAAAAGGGTATATTGGCAAATTTGGAAGGTTTGACAATTGTTTTGACATTTTTTGACAGAAAACCCCATAAAATTAAAGGTTACAACTTTGTAACCTTTTTAAAATGACGTTTTTTTAGGCAATTTGCACAAAAACGAACATCTTTATATGTTTGACATAGTTAAAAAAATAGGGTATACTATCAACCGTTGGCGCCTAAAGCGCTTAACAAACTAAAGTCATAAGACATTATAAAAAGGAGTCGTTAGATGCTTAGATCAAAAAAAAGCGGCGTGTTTTCTTCCATTTTGCAAAAACGTGTACCGCTCGTGGCAATGCTTTTAATTGCCGCTATCTGTGCAGCAACCTTGCTTTTTAATACAATTAATACGTTTACCTTATCAGACGGTGAAAAAACGCATAAGGTACACACACTTTCAACCAAGATTGAAGATGCTATGAAAGTAGCAGGCTTTGGTAGCGACAAATACAAGGTTTTAAGTGTAAGTGCAAAAGGCACTGCAACACACGTAGATTTGGCATACAGTTTTCCTGTGTATATAACAACAGGCGATAAAACTGTTGAGGTTAATGCAATAGAGTCTACTGTAGAGGACATTCTTAAAAACGCAGGATACAGCGTTGATGAGTTTGATATGGTAGAACCTGCGCTTGACACCGTTGTAAGCGATACTGCTTATATTGACTATACCAATATTGATTATGTTACAGGCAGTTATACCGAAGCAATCCCCTGCACAGTAAAAACTGTTTATTCTTCTCAATTAGCCGAAGGTACCACCACACTCTCTGAAGGTAAGGATGGCGAACAGCAGGTTAATTACACCGCAAAGGTTGTAAACGGTGTTACGGTTGAAACCGTAGTTAACAGTCGCATAACACTTAGTGAGGCTGTAAACGGCACAAAGACAGTTGGTACAAAAAAGGCCGCTGTTACAACAAGTGAAAGCGTTAAAACCATTTCTACACTTGATGAACCCTTTACTATAGAACTTGACGAAAACGGTAACCCCGTTAACTTTAAAAAACACATCACCGTTCAGGCAACAGCATACACCTATACAGGTAACAAGTGTGCTACAGGTGTAGCGCCTCAACCTGGTTATATTGCGGTTAATCCGGACGTAATACCCTACGGTACAAAGATGTATATTAAGTCAAGCGACGGCAGTTATATCTACGGCTACGCTGTAGCGGCTGACACGGGTAGTTTTATAAATTCACGTCCTAACAACGTTGACTTATTTATGTCAAGCAAGGCAGCCTGCACAGCATTTGGCAGAAGAAACGTTGAAATTTATATATTAGAGTAATAACAAAACACCCAAGGAAATTTCCTTGGGTGTTTAAATTTGCGTAATTACTGTTTTTTAATAAAAAACCATAGTATAGTAAGGATTTGCAAAACCGCCGCGACGATAAAAATAAGCGATATTTTGGGCACAAAGGAATTTGCAGTAAGCATAACGCAAAGCGCTACCGACCAGATAAGCGTTGATACGGCGGCTAAAAGATGTATCTTTTTCCACCAGATACAAGAAAACACAATGCCTATGATTGCGCTTATCGGTATCGCATATATGTAAAACAGCCACCAAACCTTAATGTTTGGAAAAATTATTTCACATAGGAAGAAAAGAACCGTTGCGACAAGCCACGCAACACCGATAGATAGCAGGGTAATGATTATCTTGTTGCGGGTTGTCATTAATCTGCGTCGTGGTTTTTCGGCGATCATATCGTTTACTGTAAGTCCAAAAATGTCGGCAATTTGCGATGTAACCGCAAGGTCGGGTAAACCGTCGCCACGCTCCCACTTGGATATTGATTTATCTGAATAGTTAAGTTTTTCAGCAAGTTCTGTTTGCGTAAGACCTAACTGTTTACGGTAGTGACATAAATTTCTTGAAAAGTATTCACGTAGTTTTTCTTCACTAATCGTCGCCATGCGTTCACTTCCTTTCGTAAAGATAATTATATAATAAATTTGTTTTTTATTCAATAATAAATTGTGAATTTTGCGGGGGATAAAACACCTAAGTTTTAAATGAAATATTTTTCTTAAGAAAAATATGAAATAATCCTTGCGGATTATGAAATTTTTTGCTAACGCAAAAAGTGAAATAAAATTCGCCTCTTAACATTTGCGTAGCAAATATTTCATACGCGAAAGCGTATTTCATCGCAAAGCGATTTCATTCGCTGTAGGCGAATTTAATTGAAAAAGACCAAGTCTATTGACTTGGTCTTTTTCTTGGAAGGGCTGCACGAATTAGATGCCATCTGATTTTTAGCACTATCAGTTTGAACCCTAGCGAAATTGCGATTGGTATGTTTGTTTTCGCTGTACAGACTTACAACAAAGTCAAATTAATTATAAATATTATTATTAGATAACGATTCAATCATTTTTGAAAAATCTTCTAAAGAAATTGATACTCCGTCTTCATCTAAAGTTTCTAAAATCTCTAAGACGCTCATTATAGAATCAATATCTTTTTCTAAAATTTCATAGAGATCTGTAAACCAAATTATGTTAACCCATTCAATGAGACGATCTAATGAGATTTTTTTATCTATATAAGCTTGAATTACTTTTATCAAGTCGTGCCGATTTATCGTTTCAGGTTTTGTGCAATTTACATTGTATAAATCTTCGCCGAGTCCAGTTTTAAGTTGTGATTTGTCAATTTCTAAATTTTTAAACTTTATAAGCAACTCTTTCATATTATTTCTCCTTTGTATGAACTAGTTTTCCGTTTGGGTCATAGGTTTCTTTATATACTCGAACGGTTTTTCCTTCGCTATCAATGATTTTATAATATATAGCTTTTGAACCGGGTACACGACCTGGATTTTCCATTTTTATAACATAGCTACCATCAGTGTTTTTTTTGTACTGAGTATCTATTATAATTATTTGAACTACCTTTAAAAAATGATTTTGCACCTTTTTGTATTGAATTCGGCAAAGATGAGACTGATGAAAGGGCAGAACTTTTAGTTGTGCCAGAATATATTGTTGAACTGCCTTTTGTATTATTATAAAGTCCAGAACGTCCAGAGCCCATTATACCGACCTCCTTCTTTTTGTAGAAGTCCAGTCAGGATAATTTACAAACAAAGTTTGATTTTTAAAATCACCGAAAATACTGTCTGGCATACCACCATAAACAAGAACTACTTGGGGACTCAGTTCTTCAATCATTGCGGATAATCCATCTTTGAAACACTGCTTGTTTTCACGACTTTTAATACAACCATATGTACCAATAGAAACAATACTGTTTTTAGGAATTCCAAGAAAGGCAAATTTTTCGGGCAGTTCCGTAGTTGTATAACTGCGTTCGTCACCCCATCGTACATTAGGTATTACATATAGGCCGTTTGATTGTAAATAATGTCCGATTGCTCGGTTAAGATATGTATTTGCAATTTGTAAGCACAAAGGCATATCTCTATATAAAGAAAAATCAGGTGATATTATCGAAGAAAACATTTTGAGTTGTGGCAAAAGTTCTCTAGTATTACTCAGTGCATTATTGAATTTTTTATCATACTCATAAAAATGTATGGTTTCAGTTTTATCATTACTTCGCTTAATTTGCGAAAAAGGAATAAGAGAGGTAGGAATTATAATTTCTTTTGGTTTCTCTATTTGAGGTATTTCTAAAATTCCATCAAAAAAGGCATTGGCAACAAGTTCCGAGTTGAAACCATCATCTAAAATTGTTTTACGCATAAAATTTTTCTTTCTAATTGTATCATATTTTCTAAGAAAATGATACAGGAAAATTTACTGACATTCACTGACATCTTTAAAATCGCCATATAAATCACTAAAAATCTTGATTTGTGTATATAATGGCTGTTTGAAAAATCGCGATTTATGTATGTGGCCGCATAGAATTAAACTAAATCTCCGACACAAACGATAAATTGCGGAGTTTTACTTAAATTTATGTAATTGTAGGACGCTGGTGTTTTTTGGCCTATGCTTAGATAAATTCTTTTGTGATATAATCTCCTGTAAAGGAGTTGGTGATATGATACCTCAATATACAAACAAAGAAAAAGAAGCAATATATCAGCGATATAAGAAAGGTGAGTCGGGAAATGCAATAGCATTAGATATCGGAATACCTCGCAGTACAATTTATAGTTGGATAAAGAAATTGTCTGATGATGAGGCAGGGGAAATGGGGGTTTCTGTTAAAAATTTTCGTTTGTTAGAGCACAAAGTAAAACGATTGGAAACTACGATTGAAATTATGAATAAATCACATTGTTTTGCAACAGACCCATTGGCAATAAAATTGAAAGCACTTGAAAAACTTTACGGACAATATAGTGTACATATGCTGTGTGATGCATTGGATGTGTCAAGAGGTACATTTTATAATCATATTTGGCGAAACAAAAGAGATAACACATGGTATGCAAAGCGTCGCGAAGAATTGAGAATAAAAATACAACAAATCTATGATGATAATAATCAGATTTATGGTTCTAATAAAATTTGTGCCGTTATGAAAAGAGAGGGTTATCATATTAGCGAAAAAATGGTACGGCAAATAATGCAAGATTTAGGATTATTAAGCATACGTGAAGATGCCAAGTCTTTTTACGATAAATATAAAAGTCAGTATAACAATCGTTTAAAGCAAAAATTTACAGTTGATGCTCCAAATCAGGTTTGGGTTGGCGATATTACTTGTTTTAGATTAAAAGATGTTACGTATCATATTTGCGTTATCCTTGATTTGTTTGCACGTGCGGTTGTCGGTTATAAAATCGGTAGAAAAAACAGTACACAGTTAGCAAAAAGCACATTTAAAAAAGCTTACGAAAACAGAGGGAAACCTAGCGGTTTATTGTTTCATTCTGATAGAGGTGGATGCTATGTATCGTATGCTTATCGTGAGTATTTAAAATTATTACAAGTAGAACAGTCGTTTTCTCGTTCAGGTGTACCATATGATAACGCTGTAATAGAAAGTTTTTTTGCTACAATGAAGCGCGAAGAATTATATAGAGTAAAATACCGTTCTGAAAATGAATTCAGAACGGCGGTAGATGTGTATATTCAGTTTTACAATCAAAATCGACCTCATAGAACCAATAAATACAAGACTCCGAGTGAAAGAGAAGATGAATATTTCAGCAAACAAGAGGACTTGTGAGTAAAAAATAATTAGACTAAGGGGTTCGGATATAATGTTTTTTACTGTTTGCTTTTGCGTTTTCATATTTTTACTAAATTCAGTCCAAGTGAAAATTGAAAACTTAACAACGCGAAAAGCGCATAAATACTGGATAAAAAAGGAAAATACCTTTAAGAAAAAACCAACGGGGGGTTCATATCTCAAAGGTATCTTCATCTGGTGCGAGTGATGGGACTTGAACCCATACGTCGTGGACACACGCCCCTCAAACGTGCCTGTCTGCCTATTCCAGCACACTCGCGTATTTTATTGCGCCCGATTATTATAGCACTTTAGATGCGCGTTGTCAACAATTAATTTTAATTTTTTTAAATAAATACGGGCAAATCTTTGATGCCCGTATTTATTTGTTTGTATTTATTTAATATTGTAAAGTTTTAAGACGTTTTCGCTTAAAATCTTTTGTCTTTCATCGTCGGTTAAGGGTAGTGCCATAAAACGCTCAAGTTCGATATCCGGTGAAAAGACGGGGTAGTCAGAGCCAAACAGCACACGGTCTGTGCCGTAGCGGCGGATAATATCGGTTGCTTTGTCGATAGGCAGTTCATAAAGGCTTGAGGAACTGTCTACATAAAAGTTTGGGTATCCTGCAAGTTTGTCACAAGCCTCCTCCCAAACCGACCAGCCGCCTAAATGCGCGCCGATTACCGTAAGATTTTTGTAAATTTCTAACACAGGTGTTAAGCGGTTAGGGTTTGAATAATCGTAACGGTAATCGCCTGTGTGCATTAAAATGGGCATATTTTCTTTTTCGCAGAGCTCGTATATCTTTAGACAACGGTAATCGTCGATCTTGAATCTTTGGATATCGGGGTGCAATTTTACGCCGTGAAGGCCGAGTTCTTTAATGTGCTCTAAATCGCCTTTTAAGTCATCACTTTCGGGGTGCAGAGTACCAAGACCAATAAGTTTGTCGGGGAAGGTTTCGACCTCTTTTGCAATAAATTCGTTAATACTTTTTACTTGATGCGGAGTAGTTGCCACCGACTGCACAACAAAACGGTCGATACCAACATTCTCACCTAATTTAAGTAAGGAATTCACGGTGCCGTCACCTAACGCTGTCATATCGTAAAACCTGCCTGTGCTTGTCACCGCAGGTTTTGCAATTTTTTCGGGGTAAATATGGCAGTGCGAGTCGATAACGGTGAATTTGTTATCTATCATTGTGTTTACTCCTCGACAAGTCCCAAACGCTTTGCGGCATCCTCACGCATTTTGTACTTAAGTATTTTGCCTGCGGCGTTCATCGGGAAAGATTTTACAAACTCAATATAACGCGGCACCTTATGGCGAGCCATATGGTCGGCGATGTACTGCTTCATCTCGTCCTCGGTCATAGTTTCTCCGTCTTTAAGGATAATGCAGGCCATAATTTCTTCGCCGTAGCGCTTGTCGGGCACACCGATAACCTGAACATCCTTAACCTTATCACAGGTGTAAATAAATTCCTCAATTTCCTTGGGGTAAATATTTTCACCACCGCGGATAATCATATCCTTAAGTCTGCCTGTGATGTTATAGTTACCATCGGGTGTGCGGCAGGCAAGGTCACCCGTGTGAAGCCAACCGTCAGCGTCAATGGTAGACGCGGTAGCCTCGGGCATTTTGTAGTAACCTTTCATAAGGTTATAGCCGCGCGCTACAAATTCGCCATTTACACCGTCGGGACAGTCTTCACCTGTTTCGGGGTCAACGATTTTGCACTCTACGTTTGCAAATGCGCTACCAACCGTTTCGGTACGAACTTCAAGAGAGTCATAGTAACTGCTCATAGTGCAGCCTGGGCTTGCTTCGGTCTGACCGTAAACAGAAACGATTTCTTTCATATTCATAACTTCGGTAGCCTTTTTCATAAGGTCGGCAGGGCAGTTAGCGCCCGCCATAATGCCCGTGCGGATGTATGAAAAATCGGTCTTGGCAAAATCCTCGTGTTGCATCATAGCGATAAACATTGTGGGCACACCGTTAAAGGTGGTAATGTGCTCGTTGTGAACGCAAGCAAGAGCAGGCTTTGGTGAGAAATAGGGCAGAGGATACATTGTAGTACCGTGTGTCATAGATGATGTCATAGAAAGCACCATACCAAAGCAGTGGAACATTGGCACCTGAATCATCATACGGTCGGCGGTGGAAAGATCCATATGGTCACCGATATATTTACCGTTGTTTACAACGTTGTAATGGGTAAGCATTACGCCCTTTGGAAAGCCTGTTGTACCCGATGTGTACTGCATATTGCAAACATCGTCCTTATCAACAGCGGCAGCCATACGGTAAACCTCTTGTACAGGCACCTGTGCCGCGCGGTCGATAGCGTCTGACCAGGTCATACAACCCTTTTGGCTGTAGCCTACGGTGATTACATTACGAAGGAAGGGTAATCTGCGGCTGTGAAGCGGCGAGCCAACCTTGGTGTTTTCAAGTTCGGGGCAGAGTTCGGCAATAATTTTGCCGTAGTGAGTGTCCTTTGAGCCCTCGGTCATAACAAGGGTGTGAGTATCGGACTGCTTAAGCAGATATTCAATTTCGTGAATCTTATATGCGGTGTTTACTGTTACCAATACTGCGCCAATTTTAACTGTTGCCCAGAACGCGATATACCACTGCGGTACGTTAGATGCCCAAACAGCCACGTGTGTACCCGCCTTTACGCCCATAGAAATAAGTGAGCGCGCAAAGGTGTCAACATCGTCACGAAATTCCGAATATGTGCGCGTATAGTCAAGTGTTGTGTATTTAAATGCGTATTGGTCGGGGAAGCACTCAACCATTGTGTCCAAAACCTCGGAGAAGGTAAGGTCAATAAGCAAATCCTTTTTCCAAACGAATTTGCCTGTGTGGCTTTTGTTGTAATAAAAGGTACGCTCGTTGCGAGAGGTGTCGCCGTATTGCTTCATATAACCCACATACTGTGAGAATATAATTTCCATATCGTCAAGTTCGGCGCACCAAGCAGGGTCCCAAACAAGAGATACAAAGCCGTCATAGTTTACCGAGCGGAGCGCTAACATTATGTCCCCAATAGGCAGCTCGCCCTCGCCAATAAGACAAAATTCTACACCGTCAGCGGTTTTTTCGGCATCGTTAATATGAACGTGTTTAATGTACGCGCCAAGATTTTTAATAATTTCTTCGGCGCTTTCGCCACCCTCAAAGTATGCGGCTGACACATTCCAAAGGGCCGCTAAATTATCGCAGGCAAACAGGTCTAAAACATTTCTAAGATCGGAAGTCTTGCAGAAAAGACCTGATGTTTCAATAAGAATAGTAATGTTTTTTTCGGTTGCTATGGGAAGTGTTCTTTCAATAAAAGAGATAACGGTATCACGAGCGGCATTTTCGTCTACAGCCCTTTCTGCCTTCACTCTGATAAATGAAATGTTAAGATTGGATGCAATATTTACGCATTTTGAAAATTCTTCTAAAGCGGTATCGGTCTTTGATACAGCGCCTATATCACAAAGAACGTCAATGCAAGGAATCTGTAACTTCTTTTCATAAAGTCTGCGAGCGGTTGCCGCCGCGGCATAATCGTGAAAAGCACCGTCCTTGTCGGTAAAAAGGCGGTTGTTTACATTGTGTAGTTCAATACCGCCAAAGCCTAAATCAACCGCTATATCGCAAAATTCGTCAAAAGAGTTATTGTGCCAACCCTTTGTAGAAAATGATAATTTCATATTAGTTTGCCTCCTCGTAAACAATCTTGTTTACGGCATTGATATATGCACGTATGCTTGCGCTGATAATGTCGGTAGAAATACCGTTGCCTGAATAAAGCTTACCGCCCGAGCGAAGCTTTACAATAGCCGAGCCCATGGCCTCTTTACCTTCGGTAACCGAGGTGATCTGAAAATCGTCAAGCTCGTAATGGTGACCTATAATCTGTTCAACAGCCAGGAAAGCGGCATCGATAGGACCGTCACCAATGCAGATGCCCTGCAGCTGTTCATCACCCTTTTTAATGGTGATTTGGGCAGATGCTGTAATAATGTTACCCGAGTTGATAACGTAATTAACGAGTGAGTAGGTAGCGGGAACCTGAAGCGCTACGCTTGCAATAATTGCTTCAAGCTCTTTAAGTCCAACATTCTTTTTAGAAGCAACACGCAAAAATTCTTCATAAACCTTTGATTTGTCTTCTTCAGAAAGGTCGTAGCCGAGTTTAGCGGCGGCAGTTGAAACAGCAGTAATGTCATCATTTTTGTCAAGATGAATGCTTGTGTCGTCTGCGGTTTTAACAGCGGCATTGTTGCTCTGCGCGGCACCTGTTGCCCAACGAATCTGTTTTACAATGCGGTGAAGTTCGGTGGTTTTGATACTTGAAGTAAAGCCGTAATCATTGCCGCAATTTTTTATCATATCGGCAAAGATGTCAAGCGGTACGGTTGTACCGTCAACGGCAGTCTTAACACAGTCGATGCCTGATTTTACAGCCAGAATCGCCTGAGCTATAGCAAGGCCGTTTTTGTTGTCGCATTTAACAGCAACGGGTACAGAGCAGTAATCAGCAATGTTTGCGGCGAATGAGGCAAAGTCATCGGGCATCATATTTGCGGCGCTGTCGCAAACGGATACGCTTGTTGCGCCTGCGTTTATAGCCGTTTCGATTGCCTTTTTAAGAAAATCTGCTTCGGCGCGCGTCGCGTCAACAGCACAAAATTCTACATTAGCGATAGTTTGCTTTGCTTGCTTTATAGAATTTTCGATATGTGCTAAAACCTTATCTGGCTTTTTGTGACAGGTGTATTCCATACCAACGGGCGATACGGGAAGTTCAATTCTTATCTGAGGATTTTTTGCTGCCGAAAGCGCTGTGATTGCGTTGTCTACACTATCAGCACCAACACCTGCCGCAACCGAAATAACACTTGATTTAACAAAAGAAGATATTGTTTTAATAAGTAGGATATCTGCCTTTGCATTTACAATTTCGGGAAATTCAATAATGTCTACATTAAGATTTTCGAGCTGTCTTGCAATTTCAATCTTCTCTTTAAAACTAAAGTGACTGTTTTCGCGGCAAAGAGTCGCATCTGCAATTTTGATTTGTTTCATAAGTGTTTTCTCCTTTTTCACCGTGTTGGTCGGTGCATGTCATAAAATAAAAAAGCCCGAAGCAAAGTCGTAAAAACTTTACTTCAGGGACGAAAAGTTAAAATTTTCGCGGTACCACCCTGTTTGTTGCAAAAAGCAACCGCTCGGTCAAAGCTCC
>CAYOVQ010000031.1:0-11318 GCA_964407485.1 uncultured Ruminococcus sp. | reverse complement strand
CGTGTAAAAGGTGCGTTAGCAACACGCAAAAGAAGAAAAAAGACTTTAAAACTTGCCAAAGGTTATTTTGGCGCTAAATCTAAACTCTTTAAAACTGCCAAAGAGGCGGTAATGAAGTCGGGTAACTATGCTTATATCGGTCGTAGACTTAAAAAGCGTGATTTCCGTCGTCTTTGGATTACCCGTATCTCTGCAGCAGCAAAGATGAATGGTATGAACTATTCAACATTTATGAACGGTCTTAACAAGGCTGGCGTTCAGATTAACCGTAAGATGCTTGCTGATATCGCAGTAAACGACGAAGCAGGTTTTGCAAATCTTGTAAAAACTGCTCAAAAAGCATTAGAAAAATAATTTTACCTCGCCCGAGATACAACTGTTTCTCGGGCGAATTTTGCTTTTATTTTAGGAGAAAAATATGGTTCAGTTTATCGAAATTACGTCTAAAGACAATCCGCTTATCAAACTTGTTAGCAGTTTGCAGACCTCTGCAAAACAAAGAAAAAGCAATAAACTTTTTGTGCTTGAGGGTCTTCGTATCTGTGATGACGCAGTAGATAATAATATCAGGTTTGATAAACTGATTGTAACAAAATCAGCGGTTGAAAAGCACGGTGATTACATAAATAAATTCACATCCGTAAGCGAAAATTGCTATATTTTAAGAGAGGATTTATTCAATAAAATCAGTGATACAAACACACCTCAGGGTATTATTGCGGTAGCAAAAATGCCCCAAAATAAAACTGAATTAAATCGTAACGGCAGATATATTGCGCTTGAAAATATAGCAGACCCGTCAAATTTAGGTGCTGTAGCGCGTACTGCCGAGGCGCTCGGTATATCGGGTATCATTGTGTCGTTGGACGGTTGTGACCCTTATTCACCTAAAGCATTGCGTAGTTCTATGGGCACTTTATTGCGTTTGCCGCTATATATTACAGAAGATATTATAAAATTTACTAATGACAATAATCTTCGTTCTTTTGCCTGTGTTGTTGATAAGGATGCTCAAAGTATTACAGATGTTGATTTTGCAGACGGAGATGTTATATTTATCGGCAATGAAGCAAACGGTCTTACCGAAAACTCAAAATGCTCTGCATACAAACGTGTCACAATCAAAATGCAGGGTAAGGCAGAGTCATTAAATGCTGCTGCCGCCGCGTCTATTGCTATGTGGGAAATGTTAAGGTAAATACTATGTTGTTATCCCGTGAGAACACTACACTTGTAAATCTTATAAGGCTTCAATCTGCTTTTGGCGCAGGAAGTGTCAAAGCCGTTAAAATTTTTGATATTTTACGCGCGGCTTGTATGCTTGACTCGCAATTTGAATTGGCTTCTTTAAAAAAGTTTATCGAATGCAAAGATGCAGATAAGATTTTAAGCATAGATTTAAAAGATGTATACAAAATAATTGATGACTGTTTAAAAAATAATATTTATACAGTTACCATATGTGACAATAATTATCCCGAAAGATTGCGTAATATTGCGGATAGACCTATTGTATTATATATAAAAGGTGAGTTTGTTGATTTTGATAATGAGCCTGTTATATCTGTTGTGGGTCCCAGAAAAATATCGGATTTTGGTAAAAAGGCGGCATTTTCGTTATCTAAAAGACTTGCCAAAGCAGGTATGATTGTTGTAAGCGGCGGCGCAATTGGCGCAGATGCTTTAGCGCATTTGGGGACACTAAATGCAGGTGGTAAAACTATTGCCGTGTTAGGATGCGGTATTTGCTATGATTATCTGCCCGAAAACCGCCAGTTGCGAGAAACAATTTCAAAAAACGGGTGTCTTATCAGTGAGCATCCACCATATGCCGCTACAACCAGATACGGTTTTCCTGTTCGCAACAGATTGATTTCTGCGCTATCACTGGGTACGGTTGTTATTGAGGCATCGCTAAAAAGCGGTTCGCTTATTACTGCGCGCCTTGCTAATGAACAGGGCAGAGATGTATTTGTGATACCAGGTAGTCCTGCGCACGAAAATTACAAGGGCTCAAATGCTCTTTTACGTGATGGTGCAATTCCTTTGCTTAATGCCAATGACGTGTTTAATCAGTATATAAATCTTTATCCTGATAAAATTGATGTAAAAAAGGCTTTTAACGACAAAGATAAAACAAAAAAAGATAAAAAAATTCAAAAAAAATTAAAGTTAGGTCTTTCAAAAGAAGCAGAAATAGTGTATAATAATTTGAATAGTCAAAAATTTACTGTTGACGATTTAATTGATTTAGATTTAAGTGATGATAGTTTAATTGCGGCGCTTACCGAACTTGAAATTGAACAGGTTGTAAGAGCGTTGCCTGGCGGAATTTACGAGATGATAAATAACTAAAGGAGTATATAGATGGCAAAACTTGTTATTGTTGAGTCACCAAGCAAGATTAAAAGCGTCAAGAAATATCTTGGTAGCGGCTATAATGTTATGGCATCGGTAGGTCACGTTCGCGACCTGCCAAAATCAAAACTTGGTGTTGATATAGAAAATAATTTTAAACCGCAATATATAAATATGGCGGATAAAAAAGAAGTAATAAAACAGTTAAAGGATGCCGCGGCTAACAGTGAACAAGTTTTACTTGCAACCGACCCTGACCGTGAGGGCGAGGCAATTTCGTGGCATTTAGCGCATATTTTAGGTCTTGACCTTAACGAAGAAAACCGTATCGCTTTTAACGAAATTACCGAGACAGGTGTTAAAGCGGGAATTAGCAATCCTCATAAAATTAATCTCGACCTTGTTGATGCGCAACAGGCAAGACGTGTTCTTGACCGAATTGTTGGTTATAAATTAAGTCCGTTTCTTTGGCGCAAGGTAAAAAGCGGTTTGTCCGCCGGTCGCGTTCAGACTGCGGTATTGCGTCTTATTGTTGAGCGTGAGCGTGAAATCGAAGCATTTGTAAGCGAAGAATATTGGACAATTGACGCAAAACTAAAAGCAGAAAGAAAAAGTTTTGAAGCAAAACTTTACGGTACTGCCGACGGCATTAAACTTGACACTGTTCCTGACGAAAATGCCGCCAACAAGATTGTAAATGAACTTGACGGTGCCGAATACGTTGTAAGTGACATAAAACGCGGTACACGCAATAAGCAACCTGCGCCGCCTTTTATTACATCTACATTGCAACAAGAAGCATCAAGAAAGTTAAATTATAACGGTCAGCGCACTATGCGTATTGCTCAACAGTTATACGAGGGTATCGATATCCCAGGTCACGGCGCTACAGGTCTTATAACCTATATGCGTACCGACTCGTTAAGAATTTCTGAAGAGGCGCGTGCCGCCGCTACAAAATATATTGATCAAAAGTATGGTAAAAAATACCTACCCGCTAAACCCAGATATTTTAAAACAAAAAACGGCGCGCAGGATGCTCATGAGGCAATCCGTCCTACTAATGTATTCTTAACGCCCGAACAGATTAAGTCGGCACTTTCGGCAGAACAGTATAATCTTTACAAACTTATTTGGGAGCGCTTTATTGCTTCACTTATGGCTGCTTGTGTTCAGAAAACCGTTGCTGTGGATATTACTGCAGGAAATTATATGTTTAAAGCAAGCGGTTATTCGGTAGATTTTAAAGGCTTTACCGAACTTTACGAGGAGGGCAAGGACGATAACGCGTCTGACGGTGTTGAACTTCCCGATATGAAGATAGGTGATGTTTTAAAACTAAAATCACTTACCCCAAATCAGCATTTTACACAGCCGCCACCTCGTTATACCGAGCCTACACTTACTAAAACGCTCGAAGAAAACGGCATTGGCCGTCCTTCAACCTTTGCCTCAATTTTAGCGGTAATTTCTAACAGAAGTTATGTTGAAAAAGAAAAGAAAACCTTTAAACCTACGCAATTAGGCATTGCTGTTTGTGATTTAATGAATGAATATTTTTCACGTATTTTTGAAGCGAAATTCACTGCGGGTCTTGAGAAAAAACTCGACAAAATTGGCGCTGGTGAACTTAATTGGACCGATACAATAACTGATTTTTACAGCGATTTTGATGCTCATTACAAAAAGGCAGAGCAATCGCTTGACGGCAAGCGAGTTAAAGTGCCTGCAATCGAAACCGACGTTGTATGTGAAAAATGCGGCAGAAAAATGGTTGAAAAAAGCGGCCGTTTTGGCAAATTTTTAGCATGCCCTGGTTATCCCGAATGTAAAAACACCAAGCCAATGCCCGAAGATGAGGTAAAACAACCTTGCCCCAAATGCGGCGCAAAATTGCTTAAAAAGATTTCCAAAAAAGGCAAGAAATTTTACGGTTGTTCTGCATACCCAAAATGCGATTTTGCATCCCCGGGTGTACCTACAGGTGAAATCTGTTCCGAATGCGGCGGTTATATAATTGCGGGAATAAGAAACCGTAAATACTGTATGAATTCTGAATGTCCTACAAGACAGAATACAGCAAAAAACAAAAAGGAAAAATAATATGAATAAAATTACCGTAATAGGTGCGGGACTTGCGGGTTGTGAGGCGGCATATGCCGCGGCAAAACTTGGTGTAGAAGTAGATTTGATTGAGATGAAACCGCTTAAAAAATCTGCCGCGCACAAAACCGATAATTTTGCTGAACTTGTTTGTTCAAATTCGTTAAAAGCCAACCGTGTTGACTCGGCTGCAGGTCTTTTAAAACAAGAGATGCGGCTGTTAGGTTCGCTTTGTCTTGAAGCCGCAGACATCTCTCAAGTACCTGCAGGTGGCGCTTTGGCGGTTGATCGTGATGTTTTTTCTGACTATATAACTCAAAAAATTAAGAGTTGCAAAAACATAAAAATTATCAGTTCTGTTATCGAAAAAATACCAACCGATTCCGTTTGTGTTGTTGCTACGGGTCCGCTTACCGACAATGCATTAGCGAGTAACATTCAACAATTTACCGATGAAGGCAATCTTAATTTTTATGATGCCGCGGCACCCATTGTATCGTCAGACAGTATTGATTTTTCGTCTGCTTTTGTTGCATCACGGTATGACCGCGACGACACAGGTGTGGGCGATTACATAAATTGTCCTATGAATAAAGAGGAATACGAGGCTTTTCATTCGGCATTAATTTCTGCCGAAGGCGCGCCCCTTCACGAATTTGATAAACAGATTAAAGTTTATGAGGGTTGTATGCCTATAGAAGTATTGGCAAAGCGCGGCGCTGATTCGATAAGATTTGGTCCGTTAAAGCCTGTTGGTTTGCGTGACCCAAAAACAGGTCACAGACCGTGGGCGGTTGTGCAACTTCGTAAAGAAAATGCAAGTGGTACAATGTACAATCTTGTCGGATTTCAGACTAATTTAAAATTTGGCGAACAAAAAAGAGTATTTTCTATGATACCCGCGCTTAAAAATGCTGAATTTTTACGCTACGGTGTTATGCACCGAAACACTTTTATTAATTCGCCGCAGTTACTTAATCACGATTTATCTTTAAAAAAGGCTCACAATGTTTACTTTGCCGGTCAACTGTCAGGCGTTGAGGGTTATATGGAGTCGGCGGCATCGGGTATAATTGCTGGTACAAATGCCGCAAATAAGATACTGGGTAAACCGCCTGTTATTTTAAAAAATATATCAATGATTGGCGCTTTGCTTGATTATATAACCGACAGTTCGGTTGTTGATTTTCAGCCTATGGGCGCAAATTTTGGTGTTTTACCGCCGCTTAAAACTCATATAAGGGACAAACGTGAGCGTTATGCGGCGCTTGCAAACAGATCATTAGAATATTTTAAAACTATTAGGGAGTGATATATATGCGAATAGTTGTTGACGCTTTTGGTGGCGATAATGCTCCGTTTGAAATTGTTAAGGGTGCTGCAGAAGCCTCTAATCAATTTAAAGCAGAAATTACACTTACAGGTAACGAACAAGAAATTAACAAAATTATTAATGACAATAATTTGAAGTTTTTTGGCGAACTTGTTATCGTAGATACCGACGACGTTATCTCAATGCACGATGACCCTACAACAATATTAAAGGCTCATTCTAATTCATCAATGGCTTTGGCTTTTAAAGAATTATGCGAGGGCAGGGCTGATGCATTTGTATCGGCAGGCTCTACAGGCGCTATTGTTGTTGGCGGTACTTTGATAGTTAAAAGAATAAAAGGTATTAAACGTCCCGCTTTGGGTGGTCTTATTCCATCACCCGACGGTCATTATATGCTTATGGATATGGGGGCAAACGCAGAATGTCGTCCCGAAATGCTTGCGCAATTTGGTATTATGGCAAGTGTTTATCTTGAAAAAGTAGAGGGAATTGAAAAGCCAAAGATTGGATTGCTTAATATCGGCGTTGAGGATACAAAAGGTGACGAATTACGTGTTGAGGCCTATAAATTACTCAAAGAAGCACCGATAAATTTTGTTGGTAATATCGAATCGCGTGAAATGCCAAAGGGTGTGTGTGATGCTGTAATTGCCGACGGTTATACAGGCAATATTGCGCTCAAACTTATAGAAGGCACATCTATTACACTCTTTAAAATGGTAAAGCAGGCGCTTTATAAAAACCTTATCAACAAAATTGCCGCATTAATACTTAAAAAAGATTTATACGCACTTAAATCAATGATGGATAGTTCAGAAGTAGGTGGCGCGCCGCTTTTGGGTGTTAGTAAACCAGTAATTAAGGCGCACGGCAGTTCTGATGCCAAAGCCATAAAGAATGCAATCCGTCAGGCAATTATTTTTACTGAAAAAAATGTTATAAGCACCATAAGCGAAAATATAGTTAAATCGGAGTAATTAAAATGGAGTCTCTTGAAGCAAGATTAGACTACAAATTTAATAATATCAATCTTTTAAAAAACGCCTTAATTCATTCTTCGTACGCTAACGAAGTACGGGGAAATACCCACTCAAACGAGCGACTTGAATTTTTGGGTGATTCGGTTTTATCGGTTATTGTTGCAGAGCATATTTTTAATAAATTCCCTGATATGCCCGAGGGTGAACTTACCAAACTGCGCGCATCACTTGTTTGTGAGAAATCGCTATGCGCTTTTTCAAGGGAACTGTGTTTGGGCAAATATCTATTGTTGGGTCGCGGTGAGGATAAAAACGGCGGCAGAGAACGTGATTCTATTTTAGCAGATGCCTTTGAGGCGGTGCTTGCCGCTATATATTTAGACGGCGGTATGCAGGCTGCAAAAAAACATATTTTTAATACCGTTTTACGTGATTTAAAACTCCACACTGACGAAGACTCGTTTAAGGACTATAAAACCGCGCTACAAGAGATTATACAGCGCAATCCTGAAGAAAGTGTTTCATATATTCTTGTCGATGAAACAGGTCCCGATCACGATAAACTTTTTACGGTTGCAGTGCATCTTAATTCAAACATTATAGGGCAGGGTGTCGGCAAAAGCAAAAAACAGGCTGAACAAATGGCTGCGCGTCAAGCTCTTAAATTGATGGGTGAGTCAATATGACCGCAAAACACGCAAATATTTCTATATTTGTCCCGCACGTCGGATGTCCTAATATGTGCAGTTTTTGCAATCAGCGTTATATCACGGGCAAATCTACCGCGCCACTTACAAAAGATGTTATTAATGCTGTTAATACGGCTACCAAATCACAGTCTTATGACCCCGCAAACACCGAAATAGCTTTTTTTGGCGGCAGTTTTACTGCAATAAATCGTAATTATATGTTAGATTTGCTAAAAACTGCTAATGTCTTTGTGAAAAATAATGTTGTTTCGGGTATCAGAATATCCACAAGACCCGATGCTATCGATGACGAAATACTTACACTTTTAAAACAACACGGTGTAACTGCGATTGAATTAGGCGCGCAAAGTCTTAACGATGACGTGCTTCGCAGTAATAACAGAGGTCACACTGCAAATGATGTTATCAGCGCTTCGCATCTTATAAAAGAACACGGGTTTGAATTAGGTCTTCAGATGATGACAGGTCTTTATAATGATTGTGACGAATTCGCCATATATACAGCAAAAGAAATCATTAAATTACAACCCGACACAGTTAGAATTTATCCCACAATAGTGTTAAAAAACACCGATTTAGCGGCTTTGTATAGTGATAATGTTTATAAACCGCAATCGCTTGAAGCGGCTGTTGATTTATGCGTTAAACTGCTTTTAATGTTTTATAAAAACAATATTAATGTCATTCGCTTGGGTCTTCATTCAATCGAAAAAGACAGTTTTATTGCAGGTCCGTGGCATCCCGCGTTTAGCGAACTTTGCTACTCAAAAATTTTCTTTAATAATGCAAAAGAATTACTTAATACCGCTGGTGAATATATACTATATGTTAATTCTTCTTCGGTATCAAAAATGATTGGTCAACATAAAGATAATATAAATGCTTTAAAAAGTCTCGGCTTTAATTGTATCGTAAAAACCGATAATTCACTCGGTGATTACGCTATTAAGGTCGAAAGGAGATAAAAATGCTTTTAAGTTCAATACAAATTCAAGGTTTTAAGTCTTTTGCCGACAAAACCGTATTAAAATTCGGTCGCGGTATAACTGCGGTCGTTGGTCCTAACGGTAGCGGTAAAAGTAATATTTCTGACGCTGTGCGTTGGGTTTTGGGCGAACAGTCTACCAAAAGTCTGCGCGGTCAGTCTATGGAAGACGTTATCTTTGGCGGTACCGACGCACGCCGTCCTCATGGCTTTTGCGAAGTTACCCTTAACATTGATAACGCTGACAGAACTTTAAATTTTGATAATGATTTTGTATCTATTACCCGCAGATTTTACCGTTCACACGAAAGTGAATATCTTATAAATAATGTTTCGGTACGTCTTAAAGATGTACACGAACTCTTTATGGATACAGGTCTTGGTCGCGACGGCTACTCAATGATAGGACAAGGTAAAATTGACAATATCATAAGCACAAAATCAGACGAGCGACGTGATATTTTTGAGGAAGCGTCGGGTATTTCTAAATACAGATACCGTAAAACCGAAGCCGAGCGTAAACTTACCGCGGCAGAGGATAATTTGTTGCGCCTTAAAGATATTTTGGATGAACTTGAAGCCCGTGTAGGACCACTTGAAGAGCAGAGCAAAAAAGCGGAAAAGTTTTTAGAACTCGCTGAAGACAAAAAGCAACTTGAAATTGGTTTGTGGCTTTATACTCTTAATAATTCAAAAGATGCTTTGCGTGCACAGGAAAGCAAAATTGCTACAGCGCAGATGCAATACAAAGAAATTGAAGAGGCTCTTGCTGATTTTGATACTAAATCAGAGCAAAATACTGCTCAATTTACATTTATAACTTCGCAGATTGAAAATATCCGTCAAAAAATTTCTTCTTCAAACGAAGAAACTGTAAAATTTGAGGGCGAAATTTCGGTTTTGAATAATGATATTCAGCATAACAACGAAACGATTGAACGTCTGGGTGCCGAAAAATTGTCTTTAGAAGAGTCAGACACTTTTGCAAAACAGGATATTCTTGATAAGCGCAATAAAGCAGAGGAAAAGAACGAGTTTATCAAACAGTTAAATCTTAAACTTACCGAACTTGAAAATCAGTTAAACAGCCTTTTGATTGACAGTGAAAGTATTTCAAGAAAAATTGAAGAACAAATCAAAACCTTGAATCAGTTTTCTGTTAAAATTTCTGACCTGCGTGTTGAAATGACAACCGCAAACACCTCTATTGATGAAATTAATTCACGTAGAGATATTGTTAAAGAGTTGTTAGAACAAAATTTATCTGAAAAAGATATTCTTACTAACGATTTTGATGAAACAAAAGCGCTTTTAGACAAGACCGAAGACGCAATAATATCGTATCAAAATTCGATAAAAGGCTACGAGTTAAGGCTTGAAAACCGTAATGCAGAACTTAAAGAACTTACAGACAAAAGCAATGAATTGCACCTTGACATAGAGGCAAAGCGCCGCCGTGTACAAATTCTTACCGAACTTGAAAACAGTATGGAAGGTTTTTCACACGCGGTAAAAAAGGTTGTTTCAGAAGCCGATAAGGGTGTTTTGCGCGGTATACACGGACCCATATCAAAACTTATTTCTGTTGATAAAAAGTATTCGGTTGCCATAGAAACTGCTCTGGGCAACGCTATACAAAATATTGTTGTTGAAACCGAAGCGGATGCAAAGCGCGCCATTAATTATCTTAAAACAAACAATGCGGGTCGCGCTACGTTTTTACCTGTATCTTCGATAACCGCAAGAGAATTTAAAGAAAATGGCTTTGATGACGTATACGGTTTTGTAGGTATTGCGTCTGACCTTGTTTCTGTTGACAAAAAATATGAAACAATTATCAAGTATCTTCTTGCAGGTACTGTTGTTACCGAAGATATCGACAGCGCAACGACTCTCTCTAAAAAATACAACTATCGCGTAAAAGTTGTTTCGCTTGACGGTCAGGTTATTAATCCGGGCGGTTCTTTTACTGGCGGTTCACTTGTAAAACAGGCAGGTATGCTTAGTCGCGCGGCAGACATAAAACGTATTGAAACCGAAATTGAAAAACTTTGCGAAAAAGAAAAAGCAACCCAAAAAGAATTGGATATGGCGGTTTCTGCTGTCGCAGAGGTTAACGCAGATATAGTTGCAGTTAAGGCGGATTTAACCAACGCAAACGAAGATAAAATACGCGCTTTGGCCGAACTTAAACGTATTGATGATTTGATTAACAACACAACTGCTGTTATTAATTCTTTAATTGAAGAGCGCGATGGTAGCGACGAAAAGATTAAACTTTTAAACGAAAAGGCTTCATCTGCTGCAAGGCAAATTGCTGAAATTGAATCTAAAAAAGTATTAATTCAATCAGAAATAGATGAAATGACAGGCGGCAGAGATAATATCTCTCAAAAACGCGAAGCGCTTACATCAAATATCACCGATATTAAACTGCAGATTATTGAAAATCAGAAAGATGCGGCAGCGCTTGTCACATCTGCCGATGAGTTAGAAAATTCAATATCTAATCGCGCTTCGCGCACAACAGATATTGACGCTGAAATTGCAGCGATTACCTATAAAATCACGCAGTTAAAGGCTGAAATATCTGCACATAATGATAATATTGATAATATTAAACATAATATTAAAAATTATAATACCCAAATTGAAAACCTTATGAATGAACGCAATCAGGTTGAAAAATCGGGTGTGGAACTTCGTTCAAGCGAACGCGAACGCACGTTAGAACGCGAAAAAATCGGCGGCGAACTTGCGCGTCTTACCGAGCGTAAAGAGGTTATGCTCAAAGAGTATGATGATGTTATAAGTCAACTCTATTATGAATATCAACTTAACAAGAG
>CAYOVQ010000030.1:0-11353 GCA_964407485.1 uncultured Ruminococcus sp. | reverse complement strand
AGCCGATTACAGTGGCGCCGCCTACTCCTAAAGCCGTAATTATAACAAGTTTCATTTAATCACCGTTTATAAATAATTTTTTACATCTTCATAACCGCAAAGTAAAAAGTCTTTGTTATGACAGTCAGATGAAAAAATCATTTTTTTACCGTTTACCTTAAAAAATTCGATAATTTCTTTTGACGGATAAGGTGCTTTTACGTGTCCGCGCGCGACACCGCCCGTGTTAATTTCGACAACGGCAGGTGTATCTAAAATAACCTTCGCCGCCGATTGCCACGCAGCAATATAACGCGGATGTTGCGTGTCAAACAAACTGCCGTCGGAATTATACTTTGTAATCAAATCAAAGTGACCTATTATGTCACATTTTGTCTTATTATAAAGGTCGGCAACTACCGCATAATAATCCTCAATATAAGCATAAAAATCACCGTTGTAATGCTTATTTACCGCTTCAATCTGCTTTTCACGGCTATAATCTATACAAAGATACTCACCGTCTTTAAGTATATAATGCACTGAGCCTAAAATATAGTCATAATCGTCAGTCGGTTCATCGCTTTGATAATCATATTCAATGCCAAGCAATATTTTTATTTTATCTTTATACTTCACTTTTAAAGCATTAATCTCTTTTTTGTACTGCTCAGTGCCCTCGCGAGTCATACAAGGATCTAAATCAAATTCGGTATAAGAATGTCCCGAAAAGCCGAGTTCTGAAAAACCGAGTTCAATAGCCTTTTGCACCATTTCTTCTGCAGGAGTTTTTCCGTCGCAATAGGTCGTATGCGTATGATAATTATAAAGCATTATTTTGTCATCTTTTCCTGTTTTACTTTATGGTCAATTATATGACGAGAAGCGAGTTCACGATGAACGTCCTCTACAGATATGCCCATCTGTACCATAAGTACCATTGCGTGATACGCAAGGTCGGCAAGTTCATAAACCGTCTCTGCCTTGTCATCTGCCTTGCCTGCAATTATAACCTCAGTACACTCCTCTCCCACCTTTTTAAGTATTTTATCAATACCCTTTTCAAAAAGATAGGTTGTGTATGAGCCTTCAGGCTTGTCGGTCTTACGGCCTACAAGCATATCATAAAGACCTTGCAGAGAAAACTCCTGTAAATTTTCACTTTGCCAAACGGGATTTGTAAAGCAAGAATCGGTACCCGTGTGACAGGCTGGACCATCTTTTTCTACAACTACAACCAACGCGTCATTATCGCAGTCGGCGGTAATGCTTACTATATGCTGATAGTTGCCGCTGGTCTCACCTTTTAGCCATAGTTCGTCACGCGAGCGGCTGTAAAAACAGGTTAAACCTTTTTGCATAGATATTTCAAGGCTTTCTTTATTCATATACGCCACAGTTAACACCTTTTTTGTGATACTGTCTACCACCACGGCAGGAATTAAACCCTTTTCGTCAAATTTAAGTTCGTTAATATTTATCATAATTATAACCTCACGATTATGTCATTTTTCTTTAATTCTTTTTTTAGGTCAGGAATCGCAACCTCTCCGAAGTGAAAAATAGATGCCGCAAGCCCTGCGTCAATATCGGGGATTTCCTTAAATAAATCTATAAAGTGCTGAATGTTACCCGCGCCGCCCGACGCAATTACGGGAACATTTACCGCATCGCAAACAAGTTTTAAGAGTTCTATATCAAAGCCCTGTTTTACTCCGTCGGTATCAATAGAATTCACAACTATTTCGCCCGCACCGTTTGACACGCCCTGTTTTATCCAATTTATCGCCTCTATGCCTGTGTCTTCACGTCCGCCTTTTGCAAAAACGTGAAAAGCGCCGTCTACACGCTTTATATCGACAGATAGCACAACGCACTGGTCACCATATTTGCGCGCCGCCTCTTTTATTAAAGAAGGGTTCTTAATTGCGCCCGAATTAACGCTTACCTTATCGGCTCCGCATTTAAGAACACGGTCAAAATCATCAACGGTATTTATACCGCCGCCAACAGTCAGCGGAATAAATATTTCGCTTGCTACTTGTGTAAGTATATCGGTAAAAAGTTGTCTGCCCTCAAAAGACGCAGTTATATCATAAAAAACAAGTTCATCAGCCATGCTTTCGGAATAAAGTCGCGCGAGTTCTATGGGCGAAGATACATCATTTAAACCTTTGAAATTAGTACCCTTTACTACCCTGCCGTCTTTTATATCAAGACAGGGAATAATTCTTTTTGTAATCATCGAGCCGCCTCCAAAGCGTCTTTTAAATCAATAGCGCCTATGTAATAAGCCTTACCGATTATAGCACCGTAAATGCTCATTTTGCGTAATTCTTTTACATCGTCAAGTGTCGATACACCGCCCGATGCAGTAATATTCATTGAATATTTTTGAGATAACTCTTTGTAAAGTTCAAGGTTGGTGCCGCGCATAGCGCCGTCTTTTGAAATATCGGTGCAAATTATGTATTTAACACCAATATTTTGCATATTGCTTAAAAAGTCTTCGAGGGTAGTTTGTGATTTTTCTAGCCAACCTTTAATCGCGATATATCCGTCTTTGACATCGGCGCCAACGGCAATTTTATCACCAAATTTTGCTACCGCTGATTTTAAAAACTCGCTATCAGTTACTGCCGCGGTACCTAGTATAACACGACCTACGCCTGCAGATAAATACTTTTCGACAGTTGCCATATCACGAATACCGCCGCCAATTTCGACAAAAAGATTTGTCTCGTTTGCAACCTGTTTTACAATATCTATATTTGGTGTTGTGCCGTCTTTTGCGCCCTCTAAATCAACCATATGAATATGTGTAGCGCCCGAACATTCAAAATCGCGCGCAATTTCTATCGGGTTTTCGCTGTAAACGGTCATATTTTGATAGTCGCCCTTATAGAGACGAACCGCTTTTTTATCGTATAAATCTATTGCGGGAAAAATTATCATTATTTATATTACTCCATTTCACAAAAAGCACGCAAGATATTAAGCCCTACCTCACCGCTTTTTTCGGGATGAAACTGACAACCCATTATGTTGCCTTTTTGTACTGCGGCAGTAAGTTCTTTGCCGTATTCTGAGGTAGCAACTACACTGTCATCACAGTCGGTTGCATAAAATGAGTGTACAAAATATACGCAGTCATTCGGTTTTATATACTTAAACAAATCACTCTCGCGGGTAAAATGCAAAGCATTCCAACCAATGTGTGGAATTTTCAAATCGGCGGGTATGCTTTTTTTTATTGGCACTATATTGCCTTTTAAAAGGCCCAGTCCCGTATGTTCACCATACTCGTAACTCTTTTCAAAAAGCATCTGCATACCAAGGCATATACCCATAAGTTTTTTGCCCTTTTGAGCTTCGGCTATTATTACTTTATCAAGTCCGCTGTCGCGCAGTTTTTTGGCGGCATCTTGAAACGCGCCAACGCCTGGCAAAATTATACGGTCTGCAGATTTGATAACATCAGGGTCTGCGGTAACAACAATATCTGCGCCTATTTTTTTAAAGGAAGAAATAAGCGAAAATAGATTGCCCACACCGTAATCAACAATCGCTATCATGCTATAACACCTTTCGTTGAGGGGATCTCGTTTGCAAAAGCCTTGTCAATGCTAACCGCTGTACGAAGTGTACGAGCAATAGATTTAAAGCAACCCTCGATTATGTGGTGAGAGTTTTCGCCTGCAAATTTTACCATATGTGTTGTAATACCAGAATTATAGGCAAAAGCATCCCAAAACTCTTTATTTAATTCGGTGTCAAAGTCACCTACTTTTTCGGTGGGCATTTCTACCTCATAATAGCAACCGCCTCTGCCCGAAATATCAACAGCAGTAAGAATTAGAGACTCGTCCATAGGCAGTGTAGTATCGCCATAACGCGTAATACCCTTTTTATCACCCAGTGCCTCTTTAAATGCTTGACCTAAAGCTATACCGATATCCTCGGTAGTGTGGTGATAATCAACCTCTATGTCGCCCACACACTTAACCGTCAAATCAAAGCGTCCGTGACGCGCAAACAGGGTTAGCATATGGTCTAAAAAAGGACAACTTGTATCACAAACCGACTCACCCTTGCCGTCAAGATTGAGGGTAAGTTTTATATCGGTTTCGGCAGTTTTTCTTATAATTTCTGATGTTCTCATTTTAATTCTCCTCTAATATAAGAGATATTGTTTCAATTAGTTTTTGCATTTGTTCGATGGTACCTATGGTAATGCGGTTATATTGACAAATAATATCTTTTGTAAAGTGGCGTACAAGTATGCCGCGTTTTTTTAGTTCTAAATACAGGTTTTCACCGTCAATTTTATCAGACTTTGCAAAAACAAAGTTTGCATTTGAGGGTAAAACCTCAAAGCCTAACTTTTTAAGTTCACAAACAGTCCACTCGCGATTAGCGATAATGGTCTTGCAATTCTTCATATAATAGTCATTATCACAAAGCGCCGCCGTACCCGCCGCATCGGTCATACGGTTTACATTATACGGATTGGTAGAATACCTAATTGTATTAAGGTCAGCAATAAGTTTTGCATTGCCTATGCCAAAACCCAAACGCGCGCCTGCCATAGAGCGTGATTTTGAAAAGGTTTGTGTTACGAGCAAGTTGTCATATTTATCGACAAGCGATACTGCGCTGTCTGCTCCAAAATCAACATAAGCCTCATCAATTATCACAACATTATTTGGGTTAGATTTTACTATTTTTTCAACATCATCAAGCGAAAGCGCTATACCCGTAGGCGCATTTGGATTTGCAATAACCGTTGTTTTGTTTATGCCGATGTAATCGTTTATATCGATTGTAAAATCGCTTTTTAGCGGAATTTCGGTATATGGTATGCGATTAAGCTCAGCAAATACAGGATAAAAGCCGTAGGTTATATTTGGGAAAACCAATGGACTTTTTTCATCCGCAAATGCCATAAAAGCAAAATTTAAAACCTCATCGGAGCCGTTTGTAACTATCACCTGATTTATATTCACACTGTAAATATGTGCAAGTTCACGGCGCACATTAATGCTTTCGGGGTCAGAATACAGTTGCAATTTTTTGCTCTCGGCGAGAACCGCATCACTTACCGACTTTGACGGCGGAAACGGCGACTCATTGGTATTAAGTTTTATGTACTGCATATCTTTAGGCTGCTCGCCTGGGGTGTATGGGGTAAGACCAGACAGCCTGTCAGTAAAAAATCTACTCATTATTTGTCCTCGAATCTTATGGTTGCGCTTTTTGCGTGGGCGTGTAAGCCCTCTTTGTCGGCAAAATATGCCACTTTATCTGCTACCTTTTCTAAAGCGTCAGCAGTAAAATATGTAAACTGTGATTTCTTTACAAAATCATCAACCGACAAGGGTGATGAAAATCTTGCAGTGCCGCTTGTGGGCAACGTGTGATTTGGTCCTGCAAAATAGTCACCCAATGCCTCTGGGCAGTATTTGCCCATAAAGATCGAACCGGCGTGTTTAACCTTGTCAAGATAATCAAACGGATTATCTACACACAGTTCAAGATGCTCTGGCGCGATTTCATTCGCAATATCAATGGCTAACATCAAATTGTTTTCTGCTACAATTATCTTACCGTTGTTGTCAATAGACGCTCTTGCAATTTCGGCGCGTGGAAGTTCGGGTATCTGAATTTCAAGTTCGCGGCTTACTGCTTCGGCAAACTCACGGCTGTCGCAAACCAGCACGGCGCTTGCCATCTTATCGTGTTCTGCTTGTGATAGTAGGTCAGCTGCAACGAAACGAGGGTTAGCGGTAAAATCAGCCACAACCAAAATTTCGCTCGGTCCTGCAATCATATCGATAGATACTTTGCCGAATACCTGTTTTTTTGCCTCGGCAACAAATGCGTTACCGGGTCCTACTATTTTGTCAACCTTTGGTATACTCTCGGTACCGTAAGCCAAAGCCGCTACCGCCTGTGCGCCGCCAACTTTAAATATACGGTCAACACCTGCAATTTTTGCCGCCGCCAAAATTACGGGATTAACCTTGCCGTTAGCCGATGGGGGTGTTACCATAACTATCTCGCTACAACCTGCAATTTTAGCAGGGATGCTGTCCATAAGCACGGTTGAAGGGTAAGCAGCCGTGCCGCCCGGCACATAAAGACCAACCTTTTCAATAGGCATTACCTTTTGACCTGTTACCACACCGTCTTGGTTATTTATAATGAAACTGTTTTTTACCTGTTTTGAGTGAAACGCGCGGATATTTTCTGCCGCTTCTTTTATAATATTTACAAACTTTTCATCAACGAGCGAAAATGCCTCGTCAATCTCGTCAGCGGTTACTTCAAGTGATTTTAAATCTGCTTTATCAAACTTTAAAGCATATTCAAAAATCGCCTCGTCGCCGCGGTTTATTACGTTTGCTATAATATCGCTTACAATGCCCTCTACATTAGTTGCAATATTATCGCGGGCAAATATTTGCGCATTTGAAACCTCGCCGTAATTATAAATTTTAATCATTGTTATTCACCTGTGTTTTTATGGAATTTACTATTTTTTCAATATCTTCGCCCTTAAATTTAAAACTTGATTTGTTAGCGATAAGTCGAGCGCTTATTGGCACTATGGTGTTTTTAACCTCAAGATTGTTTTCTTTAAGAGTTGTACCTGTTTCAACGATATCTACAATAACATCAGAAAGTTTCAAAATGGGTGCGATTTCTATTGAGCCGTTAAGTTTTATAATATCAATCTCGCGACCGATGCTTGCATAGTAATTTGCCGCTATGTTTGTAAATTTTGTAGCAACCTTTAAGGTTTTTTGCCCGTCATCGTCAAAACTTACGGGGGCGGCTACTGCCATACGGCATTTGCCCAGATTTAAATCTAAAAGTTCATAAACATCGGGACTGTATTCAAGCAAAATATCCTTGCCGACAACACCTATATCAGCGGCGCCGCGCTCAACATAGATTGCAACATCCGACGGCTTTACCCAAAAGTAACGAACCTGTTTTTCCTCATTTTCAAAAATGAGTTTACGATTATTTTCTTTAATTGAGGGGCATTCGTAACCCGCGGCTTCAAACATAGCGTAGACTTTTTCACCCAGTCTGCCTTTTGGCAACGCAACGTTAAGCATTTTATACCCCTCCTCTTATATCCTTGAGTTCTTTATATCTTATCTTTTTTGTATCGGCATTTTGCACCGAGACAGTCTTGCCGTTGTTGATTATCTGCTTTACAGCATCTGCTAAAATAATGTTATCGGTTTTATCGTCACAAAGCAACAACACGTCAATGTCATATCCGCACTTATCACTTGGCAAATCTTCGAGCAAATCAAGATAAATTGCAAACCCTATAGCGCCAGATTTTCTACCCATCTTATTAAGCAGATTATCGTACTGACCGCCTGTAAGCACACTTTGAGAAATACCCGATATATATCCTTTAAATACTATACCGTTATAATAATTCATATCGCTGACAGCAGAAAAGTCAAACTTTATTTTATCACTGTAAGACAGTTTGTCAAGCATTGATGACAGTGTTTTTAATGTATTTACGGCATCTTGCACAACATATTCGCCCAAAGCATCCAATTTTTGCAAAACAGCATTTCTTTCACCGTAAATTGATACAAAATTTAAAAGTGTATTTTTAAATTTTTCACCTGCCCCGTTTTCGTCACAAATACGTGATAGGTCGTGGCTATTTTTATCAGAAATATATTTAATTACCTCTTGCTTAAATACAGTGTTATCACAAACACTGTCAAGCAATGATGAAAGCAAACCTAAATGTGAAATTTCAAGCACAAAATCATCTGATATAAGGCTTAAACTTTCTGCCGCCATAAGTATCATTTCATATATATCATATAAACTGATTTTACCTATACACTCAACACCGGTTTGCATAATCTCTTTAAACTGGTGGGTATTTTCAGATACGCGATAAACGTTTTCGTTATAACACACCTTTTGTTTAATGCCGTCAACATCCTCACCGTTTTTTATGATAGAAAGCGTAACATCAGGCTTTAATGCCAACAGTTTGCCGTTAGTATCGTTAAAAGCAATAATGCGGTCGCTTACCAAAAAATCTTTGTTTTGGATATAAAACTCATATTCTTCAAACTTGCTCATTTTAAAAGGCTTGTAGCCGTACTTTGCATATAACGAACGCAGAGCAAATATCGCCTTTTCTTCGTTTCTTAAAATATTGTTATTAATCATTGTTTTCACCACAACATCTATCTATTACAATTTTATATCCGCCTGCGCCGTATTCGCAACACTTGCTCACGCGGCTTATAGTAGCGGCGCTGGCTCCCGTTTCTTTGGTAATTTTGGTATAACTTATACCCTTTTTAAGCATCTTTGCCACAGACAGCCTTTGTGAAATATCAAGCGCTTCCTTGATAGTGCAAATATCCTCTAAAAATGCGTAACATTCTTCTTTGGTTTCAAGTGATAGCAAAGCCTCACATAATTCATCTGTGCTTTTATTATGCCAACTGCTCATAATATCCTCCGTAAAATCACTTTAGCATACTAATGTGTTAATGTGATGAATTATACTACTAATATCTGTTTATGTCAAGAAAAATTTAAAAAATTTTTCACAGTATTGCTTTACTTAATTAAATAAGTTATAATATATTTGTTTTAAAGGCAAATACTTTTAAAAAAGGTTGTGATAAAATGATTATTACAAATGACATTAAATACGTAGGCGTAAATGACCGAAAAATAGATTTATTTGAGGGTCAGTATGTGGTACCAAACGGTATATCATATAACTCTTACGTTATACTCGACCAAAAGATTGCAGTTATGGATACGGTAGATGCCGCCTTTACACACGAATGGCTTGATAATATTCAGAATGTTTTGGGTGATAAAGCACCTGACTACCTTATAATTCAGCATATGGAACCCGACCATTCAGCAAATATTGTCAACTTTATAAAACGCTATCCAAATGCAACGGTTGTATCATCAGCAAAGGCTTTTAATATGATGATACAGTTTTTCGGTACCGATTTTACCGAAAACCGCCTCATTGTAGGAGAAGGCGATACCTTAAATTTAGGCAAACATAATCTCACCTTTGTGACAGCGCCTATGGTGCATTGGCCTGAGGTTATTGTCACATACGACAGCACAGATAAAGTACTGTTTTCAGCAGACGGCTTTGGCAAGTTTGGCACACCCGACACCGATGAAGACTGGGCGTGTGAGGCAAGACGATATTATATAGGTATTGTAGGCAAATACGGCGCGCAGGTTCAGGCTCTGCTTAAAAAAGCGGCAGGGCTGGATATACAAATCATCTGTCCGCTTCACGGACCTGTGCTTAATGATAACCTCAGTTACTATATAAACCTTTACGATATATGGTCAAGTTATCAAGTTGAAGAAGAGGGCATTGTTATTGCCTACACGTCGGTTTACGGCAATACAAAAAAGGCGGTATACCAACTTGCTGATAAACTAAAGGCAAATGGTTGTCCAAAAGTTGTTATAAACGACCTTGCGCGTTGCGATATGGCAGAAGCGGTTGAAGACGCTTTCAGATACAGCAAATTAGTGCTTGCTACCACCACCTATAACGCAGAGATATTCCCATTTATGCGTGAATTTATAAATCACCTAACTGAACGGAATTATCAAAACCGCACGGTAGCATTTATTGAAAACGGCAGTTGGGCGCCGCTAGCCGCAAAGGTTATGAAAGAAATGTTTGCAAAAAGCAAAAAAATAACCTTTGCAGAAAACACAGTTAAAATATTGTCTGCTTTAAGTGAAGAAAGCAGTTTTCAACTTAATGCGCTTGCCGATGAACTTTGTATGGATTATCTGGCTCTTCAGGATTCAACTGCCAACAAAAACGACCTTTCTGCCTTGTTTAACATTGGCTACGGACTTTATGTTGTAACCTGTTTTGACGGCAAAAAGGATAACGGACTTATTGTAAACACCGTATCACAGGTTACAAATACACCAAATCGAGTGGCAGTAACAATAAATAAAGAAAATTACTCGCATCATATTATTAAACAAACGGGTAAAATGAATATCAATGTTTTAAGCACCGACGCTCCCTTTGCAGTATTTGAAAAGTTTGGCTTTGCAAGCGGTAGAAATGTTGATAAGTTTGAGGGTTGCAAACCGCTTCGTTCTGACAACGGAATTGTTTTCTTGCCGCGTTACATCAACTCGTTTATATCACTAAAAGTAGAGCAATATGTAGATCTTGATACCCACGGTATGTTTGTTTGCGAAATCACCGAGGCACGCGTGCTTTCAGATAAAGACACAATGACCTATACCTATTATCAGGATAATGTTAAACCAAAGCCGAACGCGAGCAACAAAAAAGGGTTTGTTTGTAAAATCTGCGGTTATGTTTATGAGGGTGACAAATTGCCAGAAGATTTTGTTTGCCCGCTTTGCAAACACGGCGCCGCTGATTTTGAAGAAATAAAATAATTTTTTGGAGGAAAACAAAATGAAAAAGTATGTATGCAACATTTGTGGATGGGTTTATGACGAGGCTGTAGGCGACCCCGATAACGGTATCGCCCCAGGCACCAAATTTGAGGACCTGCCCGACGACTTTGTTTGCCCACTTTGCGGCGTAGGCAAAGATGATTTTAGCGAAGAATAAAACTAACCCATAAAATTTTACAAAACTAAAAAGGGAGGCATTTTGCCTCCCTTTTTGTTTACCAATTTACCTGCCAGCGCTTTGAATATTTACCGCTGGCATGCTTTGTAGCGATAGGGTCATTGGTTTTTGAATTTTTAATTTTTTCACTTAACATTGCATCAAATTCTTGTGTTTCGAGCGGGAGCTTTACAGCCGCACCGCCCTTCCAGCTTGAAAGATATGCCGCATTCGAAAGACTGAGCTCATAAATACCGTCAGTACCCGGAGACAAAAGCTCTTCACCGTTAAGGATAGCGTTTACATAGTTTTGAATAATCTTTTTATGTGCCTCGCCGTCTTTGCTTTGTGTAACAATTTCCTCATATTCACATTTAATACTTGGGAATAATTGTTCCGCATTAAAGCAAATGTCGCGCTCATCCTCGGGCAGCTTCCACCATTTTAGAGTACCGTTTTCTACAACGATTTTGCCTTTTGTTCCCGAAATTTCAAGACGGTTGGTACCGGGGAATTCACCCGTTGAGGTTATAAACACACCTGTTGCGCCGTTTTCATAACGAGTTTGAAGCACAACGTCATCCTCAACCTCGATATTGTGGTATTTACCCACGTCGCAGGTGGCGATAACCTCACACGGCATACCGCAGATCCACTGCCAGAGGTCAAGGTTGTGTGGCGCTTGGTTAAGCATTACGCCGCCGCCTTCAC
>CAYOVQ010000029.1:0-11480 GCA_964407485.1 uncultured Ruminococcus sp. | reverse complement strand
CCGTCTGCAGCCTCTACTATAAAGCATTTTTTAGAGGATACAAATACAACACTTCACGATTACGATCTGGTAATTACGGGTGATTTAGGTAAGGTAGGTACTGATTTGCTTTATGAACTGCTTGAAAGCGATGGTATAGATATTCGCTGTCGTCACAGCGATTGCGGTCTGCTTATTTTTGACCGCGAAACGCAGGATGTTCACGCCGGCGGTTCGGGTTGCGGGTGTAGTGCGACTGTGCTTAATTCGTTTGTGATGCACCGTTTTGAGTCGGGCGACTTTAAGAATATCTTGTTTATGTCAACGGGCGCGTTAATGTCGCCCACATCGTCACTGCAAGGTGAAACAATACCTGGCATTTCTCATTTGATTAATATAAGGATATAAAATAAACCCTGCAAGGTATAATGTCTTGCAGGGTAAAATTTATTGTACGTGATTTTCTCTCAATCCGTCAAGTATCGCTTGTGCTTGCGCATAGTACTTATCTATGTTTTTATCACTCTCAATAGCGGCGCCTTTGATTGTGCGGCAGGATATCTGCAAATCTTCTGGGGTGTCATAAAAACCGCTGTCGTCAACGCAAAATTCATAAAAATCATCGCTAAACTCTATCGGTTCGCCCTCAAACAGCGCAATATCATCTGAAAGACTCATAAGATAATCATAAGACTCATCATCGGTTATAAACAATAGTGCGCTCGCGTCTGCCGCAATCAGCGATTGGGCTTTTGCGCGGTTAGTATAACTGTAGTCGCTTTTGGTGTCATTGTTATCTATAGAGCAGTTAACAACATTAATATTTATTTCGCCGTCGCCGTTGATGTCGGGGCAGAAAGGAGATAAATATTCACCCATTTTATCGCAGTTGGGTTCACCCGTAATTGAGTATGTAAACACAACAACCGTAGCGTCATACACGGTTTTGGTAGCGCATTGAGCCACAAGCAGCGCGATAGATAAAACAAGAATACCAACCACTGATATTGCAAATTTATCGTGATACCATATATTCTTTAATTTTTCACCAAAGGTGAGGGGAACGGCAACTTCACTGGGTTTTGGTCCCGCGTCAAGTTCGCCTTGTTGCATTTTTTTTAACTTTAAAAACTCTTGTTGCGCAAACTTGCGCTGACGCAGAGTATCACTTTCTTTTTTTTGTGACATATTGCCACCTCCGTTTAAAACAGTATAACTTAAAATTTGTAAAAAGTAAAGGTTGTCATTGTATGTTAAATGTAAATATTTTGATAATAAAAAGATAGAAGCCACACCTAAAGGTATAACTTCTATCTTTGGAGCAGGTGATGGGAATCGAACCCACATAGCCAGCTTGGAAGGCTGGAATTCTAGCCATTGAACTACACCTGCATTTGCAACGCAAAATATAATAACACAAAACAATCGCGCCGTCAAGAGTTTTATTAAAAAAAATTATCCGAATGCACCAATATAATATATATAATATTTGACATTGTGGGCATTTTTTGTTATAATACAATGAATAATTAAAATACGATTACTATGCGTGGTGGATATTATGGTTACAAGTATGACAGGCTTTGGTCGCGGAAAGATATCAGAGCAGGATTTTAACATCATTGTCGAAATAAAGTCGGTAAATCACAGGTATTTCGAGTACAGTTCCCGAATGCCCCGTTCATTTCAGTTTTTAGATGATGCCTTAAAAACACAGTGTCAGCAAAAAATCTCTCGCGGTAAGGTTGAGGTTTCGGTTCAGTATGAAGATACCTCTTCAAAATCTATCGAACTTGCTGTAAACGAGGCTTATGCCGATGCTTATATTACTGCTTTGCATAAGTTTGCAAAGGATTATAAATTAAAAGACGATATCAAGGCTTCGTCAATTGTTGGTAATACCGAGATATTCACCGTCAAAAAACGCGACCTTGATGAAGAGCTTATCAAAAAAGCCGTAACCGATGCGGCGGCAGAGGCTATTAACAACTTTATCGCGGCTCGTGCGCTCGAGGGTGAGCGTCTTGTCTCGGATGTAAAGGGTAGAGCAGATTACATACTTACACAGGTCGAGTTTATCGAGCAACGTTCACCGCAGACCGTGCGTGAATACCGCGAAAAGATTGAGCAGAGAATGAAAGAACTTATCGGTGATGTTCAGATAGACGAGCAACGACTGATTACCGAAACCGCAATTTTTGCCGATAAGATTGCCGTTGCCGAAGAAACCGTAAGACTTCGCAGTCATATTGCATCGCTTTGTGCCATGCTTGATGAGGGCGGCGTAATAGGACGCAAACTTGATTTTATAGTTCAGGAAATGAACCGCGAGACCAATACAATAGGTTCAAAATGTCAGGATATGGAAATCACCAAGGTAGTGGTTGAAATAAAGTCTGAAATAGAAAAAATTCGAGAACAGATACAAAACATAGAATAAGGGGTGCAGTATGCGACTTGTAAATATAGGCTTTGGCAACCTTGTGTCAGCCAACCGAATGATAGCCATAGTCAGTCCTGAATCGGCGCCTATTAAGCGTATTATTCAGGACGCCAAAGAGCGCGGCACACTTATCGATGCCACCCACGGCAGAAGAACACGCGCTGTTATAATCACAGACAGCGACCACATAATTTTAACCTATTTACAGTCTGAAACTGTGGCAAACCGAATAAGTGATGAAAATGCAGTAGACGATGAGGAGGAAACCGATGACTAAAGGCAGGGTTTTTATAATATCGGGTCCGTCGGGTTCGGGCAAAGATACCGTACTAAAAAAGGTTTTTGAAAAAGTGCCCGATATTGCTTTTTCGATATCTTCAATTACCCGACCTATGAGACCAGGTGAAGTTGAGGGTGAGAAATACAACTTTATCACACGTGAAAAATTTGAAGATATGATTGCAAATGATGAACTACTCGAGCACAATGTGTTTGTGGGCAACTATTACGGCACACCAAAAGCGCCTGTTATTAATTGCATTGAAAACGGCAAGAATATGATAATAGAGGTCGATGTAAACGGCGCCAGACAAATCCGTCAAAAGATGCCCGAGGCTGTTAGTATCTTTATAATGCCGCCGTCGCTTGAAATACTAAAAAGCAGATTAAGCAGCAGAGGTACCGATAAAGACGAGATTATCGAGAAACGTTTAGGCGAAGCATTAAGAGAAATTAATGCCGCCGCCGACTATGATTATATTGTTGTTAATGACAATCTCGAAACCGCCGTTGACGATTTTGTTGCCATAATGTCGGTTGACAGATTTAAAACCGATCGCAATTTAGAGTTAATAAATAATATTTTAAATAAATGATTCTGAAAGGAAATGTTAATTATGTTAAATCCCGCAATTGGAAAACTTATCGAAAATTATGAAAACCGCTATGGTCTCGTTACCGAGATCGCAAACTGTGCTCGTGAAATTTCGAGCGAAGCTGAGAAAAATGAAGAAATTTTGCTCGAAAAACCCGTTAGCATTGCTATTAACAAGATTGCTACGGAAAAAAATCTTATCTAATTAAAAATTCATATCTATTCTAAGGGGGAGTTCGGTATGTATCGTTTGGTTGCAGAAATCGTAATAGACGGCGCTACCGGCTCTTTTGATAAGCGCTATACCTATGCAGTGCCCGAAACGCTTGTGTCGCAAGTAAATGAAGGGTGCAGAGTTACCGTGCCTTTTGGCAAAGGCAACACAAAAAAACAGGGTATGATTTTAAAGTTGTATAACGGTGAAACTACCGATAAAACCAAAGAAATTTTATCGCTTACCGACACAACACCTATACTTAATGATGAAATGATAAAAATGTGTGAGTGGCTTAAAAATAATGTCTTTTGCACCTATTTTGATGCTATACACACAATATTACCCGCAGGTCTTAACTACCGCCTTACAGATTATTATTCTGTAAATGCCGAGTTTTGCACCCCCTCTCTTTTAAAAGAGGAGGAAAAGGCGGTATTTGAGTTTTTAAGCACAAACGGTGAGCAACCGCTCAAAAAATTAGAGCAGTTGTTTGATGATGCTAACAATATTTTAACCTCATTAACACAAAAACAGGCGGTTATAAAAAGTCAGGTGCCTGTTCGCCGTATGCAAGACATTACAAGACGCTGGGTAAGAATTAATTACGATAATAACGTTACGGTAAAACTAACCGAGCGTCAGCAAGAAATTTATGATATTGTTGATGCGGCAGGTAGCGTATCGGTAAAAGAATTGCAGTATTTTACGGGTGTTTCTGCCTCGGTTATCAATACTCTTGAAAAAAAAGATGTTTTAATCTCTTACGAAAAGCAGGAGTTTCGTCTACCGTATGCAAATGCTAATACAATCAACCGCGAAGGCATTGTACTGACCGCAGAACAGCAAACGGCATTTGACGGACTTTCTGCGTTGCAAAACTCTCAAAACGGTGAAACCGCCCTGCTGTACGGTGTTACAGGCAGCGGTAAGACCAAGGTGTTTTTAAAAATGGTAGACGAGGTGTCGGCGCGCGGCGAGGGCGTTATTATAATGGTCCCCGAAATTGCTTTAACGCCACAGATGATTAAGATATTCAGCGAGCGCTATGGCAGTAAAATTGCTGTTTTTCACAGCGCTATGTCACTCGGTCAGCGAATGGATGAATGGGGTCGCATAAAGCAGGGCAAAGCGCTCATTGCGATTGGTACTCGCAGCGCGATTTTTGCACCGTTTTCTAAACTTGGATTAATTATTATCGACGAAGAGCAGGAGCATACCTATAAATCTGAAAAATCACCGCGTTTTCACGCTCGTGATTTGGCAAGATTTCGTGCGGCTTATCATAAATGTCTGTTGTGTCTTGCATCTGCTACACCGTCGGTAGAAAGTTACTGCAACGCCGTATCGGGTAAATATAAACTTTTTACCTTAAAAGAGCGTTACGGTAATGCGGTGCTACCCGAAGTCAGCCTTGTTGACATGCGTAAAGAACTTAATGATGGCAATTCTTCTGACATAAGTCGTGAACTTGCTTTAAGAATAGAGCAGGCATTAAACGATAAAAAGCAGGCTATCATTTTACTTAACCGCCGCGGACATAATACATATGTAAGTTGTAATGAGTGCGGTTGGGTTGCAACCTGTGAAAATTGCAGTATTTCGCTCACGTATCATTCGGCAAACAAGCGTCTTATGTGTCATTATTGCGGTGCTTCCCACAAAGTACCCGAAAAATGTCCCGAATGTGACGGTGAATTTTTTCATTTTTCAGGCGCGGGCACGCAAAAACTTGAAGAGGAGTTAAAGTTGCTTTTTCCCACTGCGCGCGTTTTGCGTCTTGATGCCGACAGCACCGCTGCAAAAGACTCATATTCCACCCATCTTAACGCTTTTGCAAATGGTGAGTATGACATAATGCTGGGCACACAAATGGTGGCAAAGGGGCTTGATTTTCCAAACGTGACAGTTGTAGGCGTAATTGGCGCCGACCGCGCGCTTAACAGTGATGATTACCGCGGTTTTGAACGCACTTTTTCACTGCTTACACAGGTTGTGGGCAGGGCAGGCAGAGCAGAAAACGCGGGTGTTGCGGTTGTACAGACCAACGACACAGAAAACAACATTATATCATTGGCTCAAAGTCAGGATTATGATGCCTTTTTTAGGGAAGAAATTCTAAACCGCAAACTTATGATTTTTCCGCCATATTGTGATATTTGTATGGTTTATGTTCAGTCGCTTGACTGTAAATTAGCGCTTGACGCCATCAATGAAATTTTTACAAATATAAAGACTGCGATTCAAAAAGAGTATAAAGATATAAAACTTATCATTTTAGGACCTGCACCCGCAACGGTGCCAAAAGTGAATAACAAATACAGATTCCGTATTATTATAAAAACAAAAAACAGCGCCCGTTTTCGTGAAATGATACGTGCCGCTACCGAAATAAAACTAAAAAGGGATACATATATCGGTGTTGATATTAATCCCGAAAACATTATTTAGAAGAGGAATACCATGGCAAAGAGAAATATTGTTAAAATTGGCGACGATGTATTACGTAAAATCTGTCGCACACAACTTACTTTTGACGAAAGACTGCATCAGACACTCGACGATATGAAAGAGACTATGTACGAAGCCGAGGGTGTAGGACTTGCCGCGCCACAGATTGGTGTGCTTCGAAGATATTGTGTTATTGATGTTGGAGACGGTTTAATAGAACTTATAAACCCCGTCATCACCGAAAAAAGCGATGAAACTCAGACAGGTAATGAGGGTTGTCTTTCTATACCCGACAGAAGTGAGGTTGTAACACGACCCATGAAGGTTACCGTTCGCGCGCAAAACCGTTTCGGTGAAAAAATTGTTGTCAGTGGCGAGGGGCTAAAGGCTCGTGCTCTTTGTCACGAAATAGACCATCTTGACGGCGTACTTTATATTGATCACGCAAAAAGGAGATAATTTATGCGTATTGTTTTTATGGGTACACCCGACTATGCGGCTGTTACGCTTCAAAAACTTATTGACGAAAAATTTGATATAGCGGCAGTTTTTGCGCAACCCGACAAGCCCGTCGGCAGAAAGCAGATACTCACTCCGCCCGAAACAAAGGTTTTGGCGCAACTATATAATATTCCTGTATACCAGCCCAAAACATTACGTGACGGTGAGGCTTATAATATTTTAAAAGAACTAAACCCTGATGCCATTGTCGTTGTAGCATACGGAAAAATATTACCAAAAGAAATATTAGATTTAGCAAAATACGGGTGTATTAACGGTCACGCGTCACTTCTGCCGCGTCTTCGCGGCGCGTCACCTATACAGTGGTCTATTGTCACAGGTGACAAGCAAACAGGCGTTACCACAATGCTAATGGACGAGGGCATGGATACAGGTGATATTTTAGAAACCGTAGTCACCGATATAGGTGAAGAGGAAACTGCTGAAGAACTATTTGACCGATTAGCGCCGCTTTCTGCCGATTTAATGGTGTCTACCTTAAAAAAAGCGCAAGAGGGTACACTTAATCCTAAAAAACAGGATGAAAGCAGCGCGACATATGCTCCCATTATCAAAAAAGAAATGGCTCATATTGATTTTACAAAAACTGCCGATGAAATTTGCAACGCTGTACGCGGCTTTTACTCTTGGCCCTGCGCGTACTGTTTTATCAACGATAAGCGTATAAAGGTAATCAAGGCTGTAAAATCTACACTTAAACACAGTGATAGCGGCATAGTAATATCATCTGATGATAAACTTGTTATATCCTGTCTTGACGGCAGTGTAGAACTTGTTACAGTGCAACCCGAGGGCGCAAAGGTTATGAGCGCCGCGCAGATGCTTAACGGTCATAAAATACCTGTAGGCACCAAAGTGAACTGATATGGCAAACGCTCGAAAAACAGCCCTTAAGGCGCTGACAGAAGTACGTAGCGGCGGTGCATATTCAAATATCACGCTTAATAAGTATTTTAATGAGAATGAATTATCACACGCTGATAAATCGCTCGCGACTGCGCTTTTTTACGGTGTGTTAGACCGCACAATAACACTTGATTATGTATTGTCAAAGTATATAAAAACACCGCTAAAAAAGGTATCACCCCTTGCACTTGAAAATCTGCGTATGGCGCTTTATCAGATAATGTATATGGATAAAATACCCGACAGCGCCGCCGTTAATGAGGCAGTCAAGATTATAAAATCTTCTAAAGAACGGCATTTGGCGGGTTTTGTAAATGGAGTACTGCGAAATATTTTGCGTAGTGAAATTGTACTTCCGCAACAAAAAGACGTACATTCATTAAGTATAAAATATTCTTGCCCCGAATGGATAATCAAAGGTTTTATTGATGATTACGGTACAGACAATGCCGTCGCTTTGTTAGAGCACTCATTGTTGGCGCCGCCCGTAGTATTGCGCGTTAACACGTTAAAGACCGATACGCAGTCGCTGGCAGAAAAATTAGCGCTTGAGGGCATAAAAACCAATTCTTCAGCCCTTGATAATGCGTTAGAGATTATAGGCGGCATTGACGTTACTTCAAGTATATGTTACCGAGAGGGGCTGTTTCATATACAGGATACCGCATCGCAGACAGCGGTAAAAATACTTTCTCCTCAAAGTGATGAAACTGTGCTTGATATCTGTGCGGCGCCTGGCGGTAAAACCTTTACAATGGCGCAATATATGCAGAACGCAGGTAAGATTGTCGCTTGTGATCTGCATCAAAAACGCGTCGAACTTATTCGCAAGGGCGCAAAACGTTTGGGCATTGATATTATTGATACTTTACAAAACGATGCCACTTTAAAAAATGACAGTCTGGGTCTTTTTGATGCGATTCTTTGCGATGTTGTATGTTCGGGTCTGGGTGTTATTCGACGCAAGCCCGAGATTAAATATAAAGATATAAGCGAGTACACCGATATTACGCTTATTCAAGCCGAAATACTTGAAAACGCGGCATCATATTTAAAGCCAAACGGTCGTATTCTTTACTCAACCTGTACTTTAAGAAAATGCGAGAACGAGGGCGTAATACATGCATTTCTTGACAAACACATAGGTTTTGAGTTAAAATACCAACATACCTTTATGCCACACACTGACGGCACAGACGGTTTTTATTGCGCTCTCTTGCAAAAAAGCAGGTGATATTATTTCTGAAAAATCAGATATTGGCTCTATGAATTTAGAGACTGTAACGCAACTGGTTACCGATTTAGGTCAACCAAAATTCCGCGCGTTGCAACTGTTTAAATGGTTGCAGTCGGGTGTAGACAGTTTTGACGAAATGACCAATATACCTGTCGCTTTGCGTGAGCGATTAAACGAGACTTGTTATATAGCCTCTGTAAAACCGCTTCGCAAATATGTGTCACAGATTGATGGCACGGTAAAGTACGTATATGAACTTTACGACGGCGAACTTATCGAGTCGGTGCTTATGAAATATGAGCACGGCTATACAGTGTGCATATCAACACAGGTAGGTTGCCGTATGGGTTGCAAGTTCTGCGCATCGGGTCTTTACGGTCTTACACGCAATCTTACCGCATCAGAAATGCTGGCGCAGATTACCTATGCGCAAAGGGATAACAACATACGTATATCTAATGTTGTTATGATGGGTATGGGTGAACCGCTTGATAATTTTGACAACAGCATCGCCTTTTTAAAACTTGTAAGTGACCCAAACGGTTTAAATATAGGGCTACGTCATATCTCACTTTCAACATCTGGTGTAGTAAGCGGCATAAAACGTCTGGCAGAATACAATCTGCCCATTACCTTGTCAATATCGCTTCACGCGCCCAATGATGAAATAAGAAACCAGACAATGCCTGTTAATAAAAAATGGAATATCGAGGCACTTCTTCGTGCTTGCCGCGAATATCAAAAAGTGACAACGAGACGAATATCATTTGAGTACGCTTTAATTGAGGGTGTCAATGATAGCGACGCTAATGCCAAAGAACTTGCAAAAAGGCTTAAAGGCATAATGTGTCACGTTAATTTAATTCCTGCAAACCCCGTAAAAGAGAATACCTTTAAAAAACCCGACCGTAAAGCCATTATTACTTTTCAGAAAAAGTTAGAAAGTTTTGGTGTTACGGCTACAATACGCAGAACTTTAGGCGCCGATATCGACGCGTCCTGCGGACAACTTAAAAAGAAAACAAAGGAGGAAATTGACGGTGCGAATATTTGCTAAAACCGATAAAGGTAAAGTGCGTAGCATTAATCAGGATGCCTTTGCCGCAAATATTTTGTCTGACGGCGCGGCTTTTGCCGTTGTTTGTGACGGTATGGGCGGTGCAAGCGCGGGCGATATTGCAAGCAAAACAGCGGTTGATATAATATCGCAGTATGTTTTAAATGCATATGTGCCGACTATGACCTCTGATGATATTATAAGGCTTATTGATAATGCGATTACCTCTGCTAATATAGAGGTGTACACACTTTCAAAAAAAGACCCCGGACTTAACGGAATGGGTACTACGGCTGTGGTTGCCGTCGTGCGTGAAAATCAGGCAGTAATTTGCAACGTAGGTGACAGCCGCGCTTATTTAGCGGGTGATGAATTGGTTCAGATTACACGCGACCATTCAGTTGTACAGACTCTTGTAGAAAGCGGAAAACTTTCGCCCGAGCAGGCGCGTACGCATCCTGAAAAGAACGTAATCACCAGAGCGCTCGGTGTAGAAGAAAACATTTTAACCGACAGTTATTGCATTGATGTAAGTCAAGAAGATAAAATTCTGCTTTGTACCGACGGACTCAGCAACTATGCAGAAAGCAGTAGTATCTTACGCATTGTAAAAGACAGTGTTTTAGATAAAGTAACAGGTTTATTAATTGAGCAGGCAAATCGTGGCGGCGGACGTGATAATATCACCGCAGCCGTTATATCCCACTGATTAGAAAGGATAGTGCTATATTATGGATAGATTTGTAGGTAAGCGTTTAGACGGACGTTATGAAATTCAGGAAATTATAGGCGTAGGCGGTATGGCTGTTGTGTATAAAGCGCACGACAATGTAGAAAATCGTACCGTTGCCATTAAAATTCTTAAAGAAGAGTTCGTTTCTAACGAAGAATTTATACGCAGATTTAAAAATGAATCAAAGGCAATTGCCGTGCTTTCGCACCCCAATATTGTAAAAGTTTACGATGTAAGTTTCGGCGACCTTATTCAGTATATCGTTATGGAATACATAGACGGTATCACCTTAAAAGAATTTATCGAGCGTCAGGGCAGTCTCCGTTGGAAAGATGCCGTATACTTTACCATTCAGATATTAAAGGGTTTGCAACACGCTCACGATAAGGGCATTGTTCACCGTGATGTTAAACCTCAAAATATTATGGTACTGTCTGACGGCACCATCAAGGTTGCCGACTTTGGTATTGCGCGCTTTGCGCGTAATGAACAGCGCACCATAACTGATAAAGCAATAGGTTCCGTTCACTACATCAGTCCCGAGCAGGCAAGGGGAGAAAAGACCGATGAAAAGGCCGATATTTACTCTGTTGGCGTTATGCTTTATGAAATGCTTACAGGTCAGTTGCCTTTTGAAGCCGAAAGCGCAGTATCGGTTGCTATTATGCAACTTCAGCGCGATCCCAAACTGCCTACCGAGATTAATCCCTCTATTCCGTTAGGTCTTGAGCAAATCACAATGCACGCTATGCAAAAAACTACCGAGCGCCGTTATCAGTCGGCGTCTGAATTGCTTTGCGATTTAGAGCAGTTTAAAAAAGACCCTGATTCTACCTTTGACTATTCATATTTTGTAGATACAGCGCCTACAAAATTTGTCGATACCCTTATGTCTTCAACTCCTGCATCTGCCGTTGTTGAAGAAGAGGTAGAAGATGAGGAAGAGGTTAAAGAAAAGAACAATATGATACCCATACTTGCGGGTATCGCTTCGGCGCTTGTTGTTGCGTTAGTTATTCTGGCAATAATATTTGTTCCAAAACTTCTCAAAAACACCGGTGATG
>CAYOVQ010000028.1:0-11666 GCA_964407485.1 uncultured Ruminococcus sp. | reverse complement strand
GAGCAGGCTCGCCGTTTTCGTCCTTTAGCATAATGCTGTTAAAGCCGTGCATTACACCCTCGGTGCCGTATTTAAGGCTTGCTGCGTGGTCGCCAAGTTTAGGACCACGACCAAGCGGCTCAATACCGTAAATATCAACAGGATCGTTAAGGAATCCCGAAAAAAGACCCGCCGCATTAGAGCCACCGCCAACACACGCTACAATGGCTGACGGCAAATGACCTGTCATATCAATAAACTGCTCGCGCGCCTCAATACCGACAACACTTTGGAAATCACGCACCATCATTGGAAACGGATGGGGACCAAGCACTGAACCTATGCAATAAATACAATCTTTATATTCCTTGCTATAAGCATCAAAAGCCGCGTCAACCGCCTCTTTAAGTGTAGCAAGACCATGGGTAACCTCAATAACATTGGCGCCTAAAATTTTCATACGGGCAACATTTGGAGCCTGTTTTTTTATATCAACACTGCCCATATAAATATCACATTCAAGACCAAAGTATGCAGCGGCGGTAGCCAGAGCCACACCGTGCTGACCTGCGCCCGTTTCGGCAATAATCTTTTTCTTGCCCATATATTTTGCTAATAGTGCTTCACCCATACAGTGATTAAGTTTGTGCGCACCAGAATGGTTTAGGTCCTCACGTTTTGCATAAAGTTGCACCTTACCGCCTAGCGCGTCCGACAATCTTTCAAGGTGAGATACAGGTGTAGGTCTGCCCTGAAATTCTTTTCTGATACGGCGAAGTTCGGCAATAAATTTACGTGATTGACATATAGAATAATACGCCTCGGTAATCTCTGCCATAGCATTTTTAAGTTTATCTTCTATAAAACAGCCGCCGTATTTACCAAAATATCCGTTTTTATCGGGGTAATTGTTAAAGTAAGTATCAAAATCTACATTATTTAGTTTCATAGTTGTTTCTCCTTAAATATGATTTTTGGTTTTTAAACAACCTACGCCATCGTTTTGTAAGTAGTATCATAAATAAAAAAATCCCATCCCTAAAATAAAAGGGACAAGATAAAATCCTGCGGTGCCACCCTAATTGATGAAAAAATATCATCCGCTCATATCTATACAAACATATAGATTGCACTGTAACGGGTGCCCCGTCGACTGCTACTAAAGTTTTTGCTCTTTCGGTCGCCCTCATAAGTCCATTCACCAAAATCTCCACTGCTACCTTTTCACCGTCGGCAACTCTCTGAAAGTTTCAAATCAAGGCTACTACTCTTAATCGTCGGTTTGTTTTTGTATGAAAGTATATTACCACCATCCGTTTTGAATGTCAAGCATCTTTTGTTTTAGTCGTCAAGCATTTTTTATACTTGAAATATTCGCAAAAGTATATTATATTATATAGTTAGTATGTATTTTTGCTATTTTCCTATTTTGGAGGTTTTTATATGTCCGATTATTTAAATATGAGTAACGACGAGTTAAAGGCTGAATACACAGCCGCAAAAGCCGAGTACGAGCAACTTCGCGCTCTGCATCTTACGCTTGATATGTCACGCGGAAAACCAGGCGGTGACAATATGGATTTAAGCGAAGAGATGTTCGACCTTGTTGGCAATGACACAGGCTTTAAAAATATTGACGGAATCGATTGCCGCAACTATGGCGGTCTTGACGGTCTTTGTGAACTTAAAAATTTGTTTGCCGAAGTATTAGGTCTTCAACCTGACCAGATTATCGTGGGCGGCAATTCGTCTCTTAATATGATGTTTGACACCATTGCGCAGGCTATGACACATGGTTTAGGCGGCGAGCCTTGGGGTAAGCAGTCAGGCCTTAAATTCTTATGCCCTGCTCCTGGTTATGACCGTCACTTTGCAATAACCGAATATTTTGGTTTTGAACTTATTCCTGTAAAGTTAAACGCAGACGGACCCGACATGGATGCTGTGGAAGAACTTGTAAAAGACGAAAAGGTTAAGGGTATATGGTGTGTGCCTAAATATGCTAATCCCGAAGGCATCACCTACTCTGATGAGGTGGTTCGCCGTTTTGCAAATCTTAAACCCGCGGCAAAAGACTTTAAAATCTTTTGGGATAATGCCTACTGCATTCACGACCTTTATGATGAGGGTGACACCCTGCTTAACATTTATGATGAATGTGTAAAAGCAGGCAACCCCGACCTGCCGATAATTTTTGCATCTACATCAAAAATCACATTCCCCGGCGCAGGTGTTGCGGTAGCGGCAGGCAGTCACAACAACGTGGCAATCCTTAAAAGCCGTATAAAATTTCAGACCATAGGTCCCGATAAGTTAAACCAGTTGCGCCACGCGCGTATGTTCCGCTCGGCAGATGAGTTATACGCTCATATGAAAAAACACGCCGCAATTATACGTCCGAAATTTCAGAGTGTACTCACCGAACTTGACAACCGTATAAAAGGCACAGGCATTGCGCATTGGACCAACCCAAAAGGCGGTTACTTTATAAGCCTTTACGTATTATCGGGTTGCGCTAAACGTGTTGAGCAACTATGTGCAAACGCGGGTCTTATTTTAACCCCCGCAGGCGCGGCTTACCCATATGGTATTGACCCTGACGACTCTAACCTGCGCATAGCGCCCACATATCCGAGCGCTGATGAAATGAAAACCGCCGCTGTTATTCTTTGCGCGGCAATTAAGGTTGCATCCCTTGAAAAATTGATTGCAGACAAGGCTTAATTTATTTGACATTGTCTGTTCAGTTTAGTATAATAAGAAATCATTAACAATTAATTGGAGGTTTCAAAAAAATGAAGTCAAAAACTTCCCGCAAGTCGACCTTTTTTGTAATCCTCGCCCTGATTTTAGCCCTCACCTATTTGGCTTTCTTCGGTGTTGAGAATTACTACGGCGACATCAGACAGGTTTATGTAAAGGGCGCCAACGACATCCGTTGGGGTATTGATATCCGCGGCGGTGTAGAAGCAGTATTTAGCCCTGACAAAGAAGATGTTGAAATTACCGACGAGGATATGGATTCGGCAAAAGCCATAATCGAGACCCGTCTTGTAAACAACAATATCACGGACTATGAGGTTTATACCGACAGTTTTAATCATCAAATTATTGTCCGTTTCCCTTGGGCTGCCGATGAGAGCGACTTTGACGCGCAAAAGGCTGTGCAAGAGTTGGGCGAGACCGCGATGCTTACCTTCTGTGGCAATGAAGACTCGACAAACGTTATATTGGAGGGCTCGGAAGATATAAAAACCGCTTACGCAGGCGTTGACCCCGAAGATACTACCGTTCCGCTTGTTGTGCTTGAACTTACCGACTCAGGTAAAACCAAGTTCGCGGCCGCCACCCAGACATATTTGGGTCAGACTATCTCTATCTGGATGGACGACACAATGCTTTCAGCACCTACTGTAAACAATACCATAACCGACGGTGTTGCAACCATTACAGGTATAGGCAGTATTGAAGAAGCAAAAGAACTTGCCGATAAAATCAACGCAGGTTCGCTTCCCTTTGCGCTTACCGTTGATGAAAGCAAATTGCAGATAATTTCTCCCTCACTAGGTTCTGACGCGCTCAAAGTTATGCTTATTGCAGGCGCTGTGGCATTTGGTATTGTATGCCTTATTATGATTGTTCGTTATCGCGTAAACGGTGTTGTTGCCGCTGTTGCGCTGTTAGGTCAACTTGCAGGTTCGATTGCTTGTATTTCTGGTTTCTTCCCAGGCGCTTCAAGTTTTACACTTACCATTCCGGGTATTGCAGGTATTATACTTTCAATCGGTGTGGGTGTTGACTGTAACGTTATTGCGGCAGAGCGTATCCGCGATGAATTTAAACGCGGGAAACCGCTTGATGCGGCAATTAATTCAGGCTTTAAAAACAGCCTTTCGGCAATTATTGACGGTAACGTTACAATCGTTATTGTTGCCATTGTACTTATGGGTGCTTTCGGCTCGCCCGACAGTTTCCTCGCAAAGATTTTCTCACCCGTTATGTCACTGTTTGGCACATCAATAACAGGTTCTATCTACTCATTCGGCTATACACTTCTCATTGGTGTTATATTCAATCTTATTATGGGCGTTCTTGCTTCCAAACATATGCTTAAGAGCATTTCACAACTTAAATGCATGAGAAATCCTGCCCTTTACGGAGGTAAGAAAAATGGCTAATAAAACAATAAACACTAAAAAGGCATTTAAAATATGCGCTATTGTTTATGCAATATTTATTATTGTAGGTATAGTAGTTACAGTTGTTGCTGGTCCTAAACTTGATATCAACTTTAGCGGCGGCACACAAATTTCTTATTCATACACAGGCGACATTGCAGAAGATGATTTTAAAGACACGGTTGCAACCGTGCTTGATAAAGAATTTACCGTAGGTCAGAACACTTCGCTTGCAGGTGATGTAAACTCTTACGTTATTACACTTGCGGGCAAAGATTCTGTTTCGGCAGAAATTCAAGAGGAAATCACTACCGCTTTAAGCGAAAAATTTACCGATAATGAAATCACGCTTTACAACTCAAACTCGGTAAGCCCCAATATTGCAGGCAGTTTCTTTGCAAAGAGTTTGGTTGCGGTTTTAATCACCGCTATACTTGTTACCATTTATGTAGGCTTCCGTTTTAAAAAGATAGGCGGCGTGTCTGCGGCTCTTACAGCGCTTTGCGCGCTTGTACTTGACCTGCTTGTTGCGTTCTTTATCTGCGTAATATTCAGACTGCAGATAGATATGAACTTTATGGCAGTAGTTCTCACAATTTTAGGTTACTCACTTAACGACACAATCGTTATTTATGACCGTGTTCGCGAAAACAAACGTATGTACCCCGATATGTCGGTTAGCGACAATATGGATAAGAGCGTATCTGATACACTTGTCCGTAACATTGTTACTACCGTTACAACCGTTTGCGCAGTACTTACAATAGTTGTTGTATCCGAGGTGTTCGGTCTTACAACACTCCGTTCGTTTGCAATACCTATGGCATTCGGTCTAGTATCAGGTTGCTTCTCATCAATCTTTGTAGCAGGTCCTTTGTGGGTTATGTATAAAGAAAAGAAAGCAAGCAAAATAAAATCGAAATAATTTAAATTTCATATCAAAAGCACCCATTAAGCGGGTGCTTTTATTTTGCTATACTACCGTCTGAAAAAATAGGTGGTTGGTCGACCGACGTTTCAAGCGCGCCCAACCACTCTACAGTAAATTTTTCAGGGTTTGACTGATTAAATTTAAGCACCCTGCCACCGCGGCACACAGTATCGCTGTAGCAACCAGTAGACAGTTTACCCACAAACCCCAACAAAACACCTTTATATGAACCGACAAAGTTGTTACGGTGATTGTGGCCAAAAAACACCGCTTTAACATCGCCCTCATTTAAAAGAGTTTCAAACATTTTATTATCTTTTTCTATGCTTGATGTATGGACATTGATTTTTGAGATGTATTTGCCGTTTTCACATACATATCCGTTTGTATTATATTTAATTTCATTCGCCTTGCCATATACGGTGCAGTCACCTCCGTAATACATTTCAAGCATTTGAGGAAGCGGTATATGCATACAAAGCAGAGATGTTACCGTATTGCCGCCGTTTTGTTGTTTTAGATTTTGCGATTGTTGTTTATACCAGTTGATTTGCTTCTGGGTTAAACCTTCGTATCCGCCATCGCTCGATGTTCCGCTATCCATACCGTAGACGGCAAATACTATTTTTTTGCTGTCATTTGAATATATGGGTAAGCAATAATTCATAGGTCTTGTTGCCTCATAATTTTCGTCTAAAACACTCACCGTAGAGTTAAGACAGGTATTGTAACTTTCATACATTCTATAATAGTCATACCTAAATGGGTCGTGATTACCGTTGGTGGTAGCCCAATAAATATTTCTTTGTGTGAGGGGTGATATAAATTTTTGCCACATATCAGCAGATATTATGTTGTATGAATTCATATCGCCGTTTATAAGCACAAAATCGGGCTCTGACCGCTGTACCAGAATTTCAAGTTCAAGACGCGCTTGTTCCCATTGCGTCTCGTTATCGCACTGTGGGTCCGAGACCACCAAAATTGTAAAATCGCCGTTTTCGTCACACATAAGTTTAGTTTCTTTCTCGCTTTTTGCAATAACCGAAATGCTCACGCTTAAAATCAGAACGACTACAACTACACTTAAAAAAACTTTTTTCACAAATTTTCACCTTTAATAATTTCCCCATCCGATAAATCTATATAATAAGAAAAAGATGTAAAAAGCAAAATATGTTTCTATTGAAAAATTTTATATGATAAGTTATAATATAAAATTGATAATTAGCAAAATTAAGGAGAACAAAACATATGAAACTAGGTATGGTGGGATTGCCAAACGTTGGTAAATCAACCCTTTTTAATGCAATAACAAATGCAGGCGCGCAGTCGGCAAACTATCCATTTTGCACTATTGAGCCAAACGTCGGTATGGTTAGCGTACCCGACCAGAGACTTGAAAAGTTGGCTGAAATTTATAACCCAGATAAATTCACCCCCGCGGTAATCGAATTTGTTGACATTGCAGGTCTTGTAAAAGGTGCGTCCAAGGGTGAAGGCCTTGGCAACAAGTTTTTAAGCAACATCCGTGAGGTTGACGCAGTAGTTCACGTGGTGCGTTGCTTTGAAAGCACCGATATTATTCACGTGGAGGGCTCGGTTGACCCACTTCGTGATATTGAAACAATAAATTTAGAACTTATACTTTCTGATATCGAGATTGCCCAACGCCGTCTTGATAAAGCAACAAAGGCGCTAAAAGGTGATAAGTCTATGCAGACAGAGGTTGACTTTTTAAAGCGCCTTATCGCGCATCTTGAAGAAGGTTTGCCCGCGCGCTCGGTCGATATTACAAGCGATACCGATGCAGAGGTTTTGGCTACCACTTCCCTACTTTCTGCAAAGCCTGTTATCTACGCTTGTAATATGAGCGAAGACGATTTTAAAAACGGTATCGACACAAACGCAGGCTACCTTGCCGTAAAAGAAGCGGCAGCAAAAGAAAATGCCGAGATTTTGCCTATCTGCGCAGCATTAGAAGCCGAACTTGCAAGTCTTGAGGCGCAAGAAAAAGCAATGTTTTTAGAAGACCTCGGTCTTGAGCATTCGGGTCTTGATCGTATGATACAAAAATGCTACAGCCTCTTAGGATTAATCTCTTACCTTACCGCAGGCAAACCCGAAGTTCGTGCTTGGACTATTGAGCGCGGCACAAAAGCGCCAAAGGCAGCAGGTAAAATTCATACCGATTTTGAGCGTGGTTTTATTCGCGCCGAAGTTATCGCATACGACGACTTTATAGCCTGCGGCGGTAATATGGTTACCGCAAAAGAAAAAGGACTTGTAAGAAGCGAAGGCAAAGAATACGTTATGAACGACGGAGATATTGTTCTTTTCAGATTTAATGTATAAAGTTTAAAATATCCCCGAAAATAATTTTGGGTGATATTTTTGAAAAAAACAAAGTGTGATTGTGTTATTTTTTTAGTTGGCGCCATAGGTTATGCATTAATTGAAATTTTATGGCGCGGACGCACACATTGGTCGATGTTACTTGCAGGCGGCGCATCTTTTTTAGGACTTTCTAAAATTTCTGCCGCAATGCAAAAATCAAGTCTTTTTAAAAAAGCGCTTATCGGTTGCGCGCTTATTACAACCGTTGAATATATTTTAGGCATAATTTTTAATGTAATACTAAAGCGCAAAGTATGGGATTACAGTAAAATGCCGCTTAATGTAGGCGGTCAAATATGCGCGTTATACAGTTTTTTCTGGCTGATATTAAGTTTTATTTTTATCCCTTTAACTGATAAAATTCAAAGCAAATTGAGGTGATGCTTTGTGACAACTTTTTTACGCAGAACGTGGGCAGAGATCGACACCAATGCCCTCGTACATAACTTTAATATTATTAAGCAAACCGCTAAAACCCATGTTTGCGCTGTTGTAAAAGCCAATGCTTACGGTCACGATGTAAGTATTGTAGCGCCCTTATTGCAACAAAACGGTGCAGATGCCTTTGCTGTCTCAAATATTGAAGAGGCTATCCAGTTGCGCGAAATAGGCATTACAAACCCGATACTTATTTTAGGCTATACCCCTTGTGAATACATACCCGAACTTGCAAAGTACGATATTTCACAGTGCGTGTATTCACTTGACTATGCAAATGAACTTTCAAACGATGCCGTAAAATATAATCTAAAAATTAAAATTCACATAAAACTCGACACAGGTATGTCACGTATCGGATTTGAATGCCGTGATGACAATTTACGCGGTATAAACGATGCCGTAAAAGCGGCAAGACTTGACGGTTTTGAGTTAGAGGGCGTGTTTACCCACTTTGCCGTATCTGACCGAAACGATCGCGAAGAAGACGGCTTTACCGACGCGCAATATAATCGTTTTATAAAAGCAGTAGATACTCTAAAATCAAACGGTCTTGAGCCCAAAATCTGCCATTGTTGCAACTCGGCGGCGCTCTGCCAAGACCCAAACAAACACCTTAATATGTGTCGGGCAGGTATTGTTCTTTACGGACTGACACCTTCTTATAGTCTTAATTTACCGCAAGATTTTAAACCTGTTATGAGTTTCAAATCGGTGGTATCACAAGTAAAAGAAATACGCAAAGGTGATACCATAAGTTACGGCAGAACCTTTGCGGCAAAAAAAGATATGACGGTTGCTACCGTAAGCGCAGGCTACGCAGACGGATATCCCCGTCTGCTTTCAAACAAAGGCTACGTTTTGATAAACGGACAACGCGCAAATATTGTAGGTCGTGTTTGTATGGACCAATTTTGCGTTGATATAACCGATATACCAAACGTCTGTCGCGGTGATGAGGTTTTACTTTGGGGTAATGACTTGCCAATAGAAGAACTTGCAGAAATGATAGGTACTATAAACTATGAATTAGTTTGCGGAGTATCAAGCCGTGTTAAAAGAATAAAAGCAAAAGAGCAGTAATACCAAGGGGTATTATTGCCCTTTTTGTTTTGAAAGGATTTTGATCTTGAAAAAATATATTCTTACTTTAGATGAGGGCACAACAAGTGCTCGAGCCATTATATTTGATAACGAGGGCAATATTGTATCGCTTGCTCAAAATGAGTTTACGCAAATATACCCTTGTCCCAGTTTTGTAGAGCACGACCCGATAGAGATATTATCGGCGCAATATTCCGCCGCGACCGAAAGTATAATTAAATCGGGACTTAAAGTGTCAGACATTTCCTGTGTGGGTATTACCAATCAACGCGAGACGGTTGTTGTGTGGAATAAGTTCACAGGCGAACCCGTTTATAACGCTATCGTGTGGCAGTGCCGCCGTACAGCGTCAATATGTGAAGAATTAAAAAGACAGGGTTTAGAAGAATATATCGCAGACACCACAGGTCTTAAAATAGACGCGTATTTTTCGGCTACAAAAATCAAATGGATACTTGATAACGTAAGCGGCGCGAGAGAAGCCGCAAATCGCGGCGAACTGCTTTTTGGCACGGTTGATACATGGCTTATGTGGAAACTCTCGGGCGGCAAGATACACGCTACCGACCAGACCAACGCCTCGCGCACTATGCTTTATGACATACACAATCTTTGTTGGGATAAAAAATTGTTACAGATTTTAAACATACCCGAAAATATGCTTCCTACTGTTCAAAAAAGCGGTAGCAATTTTGGCGATATAGACATTATGGGTACAAAACTTTCGGTTTGCGGTGTTGCGGGCGATCAACAATCAGCGTTATTTGGTCAACATTGTGTAAACGTAGGCGACGTTAAAAACACCTATGGTACAGGTTGCTTTTTGCTGATGAATACAGGTAACACAGCGGTAAAAAGTCGAAACGGTATGCTTACCACCATTGCTGCCACCATCAAAAACAGTCCTACTCAATACGCGCTTGAGGGCAGTGTGTTTATTGGCGGCGCAGTAATACAGTGGCTTCGAGATGAAATGAAACTTATTGAAAATGCGGCGCAAAGCGAAGAGTGCGCCATGGCTGTGCCTGACAGCGCAGGTGTGTATATAGTACCCGCCTTTGCGGGACTAGGCGCGCCTTATTGGGATATGTATGCGCGCGGCATTATTTGCGGACTAACAAGGGGTGCGGGTCGCAATCACATAGTGCGCGCGGCGCTTGAATCTATAGCATATCAGACCAACGACTTAATTACTGCTATGCAAAATGATGCAGGTGTCACTGTATCCTCACTTAAAGCCGACGGCGGCGCCGCGCGCAATAAATTTTTGATGCAATTTCAAGCGGATATATCAAATCTTGACGTCATTTGCCCCGACAATGCCGAAGCCACCGCTTTGGGCGCGGCATTGCTTGCAGGTATTACCGCAGGCGTAATTGACGGCGACACAAAAGATATAAATTCTGCCGCTACGACCTTTAAACCCTGTATCACAAACCAAGAAAGAACTCAAAATCTTGATGGATGGAAACGCGCCATAAACAGCACAATAGTTTTTACAAAAGGAGAAGTATGATGAAATTCGAAATAATTAATAAAAAAATTTTATCAAGCGACAACAAAAACTCTCTATCAGGCATAATGTATATACCAGACGGTGATATACGCGGCATATTTCATTTAGTACACGGTATGACCGAATATATCGGTAGATACAAACCGCTTTTTGAAAGTCTTTCGAGCGCAGGTTATCTGTGTTGTGGTTTTGATAATTTAGGTCACGGTAACACAGCAAAAGAAGAAGATTTAGGCTTTATCGCGTCAAAAGACGGTTGGCGGTTTATGGTAGATGATGTAAAGCTTTTTGCCGACAGTGTAAAATCAGAATACCCGAATCTTCCCTATGTTTTAATGGGACACAGTATGGGCTCGTTTATAACACGTGTAGCGGTATCACGTTATACCGACCTTGCCGATAAATACATTTGTTGCGGTACGGCGGGTAAAAATCCTGCCGCAGATGCCGGTATTTTGCTCTGCAATATTGCAAAGGCCTTTCGCGGCGAACGCGCTATATCGCCTTTTTTAGAGAACATAGCCTTCGGCGCATACAACAAACGTTTTGACGGCGACAGTAAATACGAATGGCTTACCAAAGACCGAGAGATTATAGAAAAATATGCCGCCGATAAATTCTGCACTTTTCATTTTACCGTATCGGCTATGCGCGACCTTATGATGCTTTTAAAACTTTGCAATAGCAAAAAATGCTTTATTGATACAAAAAATGATTTGCCGATACTTATAATTGCAGGTGATATGGACCCCGTAGGCAACTACGGCAAAGGAATAAAAGAGGTATATCACAATTATAAATCGGCAGGCAAAGAAAATGTTACTATGTTCCTTTACGAAAACTGCCGTCACGAAATACATAATGACAGCAGTCGTGAACAAATGACCGAAGATATTTTAAAGTTTATAACGAAATAAAGCAAAAACACGGACTTGGAAAATTCCAAGTCCGTGTTTAATTGTGCATTATGAATTATGCATTATGCATTAGTATGCAACACCCTGTGCTATCATAGCGTCTGCAACCTTTTCAAAGCCTGCGATGTTAGCGCCTGCAACAAGGTCGCCTTCCATACCGTACTTTTTAGCGGCATCCCAAGAGTTCTTGTAGATGTCTGCCATAA
>CAYOVQ010000027.1:0-11882 GCA_964407485.1 uncultured Ruminococcus sp. | reverse complement strand
CATCGCGCTCCAAGAGCCTAAAACAGCCATTAAATCACCAATCCTTTTATAATTTAATTGTAACATAAAAATACCCAAGCGTCAATTTAACACTTGGGTAAAGCTTAATCTAAATTAATATACGGCGCGGGATCAACGTTTTTACCGTTTGCTATAACTTCAAAATGCAGATGATTGCCAACAGATTGACCTGTTGTACCTACAAGAGCAATAACATCTCCCTGTGATATGTTGTCGCCAACATTACAGCAAAGTTCTTTTGCATGAGCGTAAAGTGTACGTGTTCCGTCTTCGTGTTCAATTATTACACAGTACCCGTAATCGCCTTTCCAACCCGAATACACAACGGTACCGTCTGCCACGGCATAAATAGAAACACCGCTTTTAGCGCAGATATCTACACCCTTATGGTTTCTGCCATCACCGTAATATGAACTTACACGCCATGTGCCGTCGGGTAACGGAAATATAAACCCTGCACTGTGCGCCATCTGTTTTTGTTTAGCAGATGCCAACGTTTTTGCGGTTCCCTTTACAACGACCTCGTTGACGGGAGTTATTACAACCTCGGTGTTAATGTCTACGCAGGACTGAACCTCACCATCTATCATAACAATATCCTGTGTAACACGGTTAAGACCCGAAACACCTGCAACGGTTACTGCTTCATAACCTAAAACCTGTTCGTTGGTTTTTTGAACAGTGCTGGTATACGGCACCATTACATCTGTAACCAGACGCATCTCGGTAACAACAGAAAGTGAAGCCACTACTGTTTGTACCTCTAACACGTTGTCAAGTTCGCTTACCATATAATAACCTGTGTCATAGGTTACATTTTGAGCAAAACGGCTTGTACACTCGGCACCATCAATGTTGTAACTGTTAAGACGGTTGTTTATTACACCGTCAAGCATTTTGCTTTCGGCACAAGTTATAACTTTGCCGTCTACCGAAAGAACCGTTGCCTCTACAATTGCATCGGTATTGTTGATTATAGCGTCTGCAACCTCTGAAGTATTGTTAATGTTTTCGCCTAAAACGACCGCAGTATTAAACTTTGGTTGTTCTACTATACTTTCAACCTCTTTATCGCCTACCATATTAACAACAAGTTGCAACGCCTCGTTAAACTGCTTCTTGCTACTAACGGTTGCTATTATATTACCGCTGTAATTTACTTTATATGCTATACGGGTACCTGTAAACAAAAGGCTTGCAACAATCGCAACAACTGCAACACCTGCAAATACGCCCTGCTTTGCCCTGCTTGAACTATTCTTAATTGTAGTGACCGCTGCTTTTACGCTTTTTATAATAAGCGGAATTACATCATCAAAAATAGCGCATTCTCCTCTCGAAAGATTACAATTTTGTAACAATTTCCGTTACTATTATACCAAAAGGTTACAAAATTGCAACCTTTTTCTTTTGAAAAATAAAAAAATTGTTACTTTTTGTGCAAAATGACGCTTTTTTTTGCGCTTGAACAGATGATATTTATAGCAGTTGACATAACAAAACACAAAGATGCTTTACAGAAAATCACTGTAAAACATCTTTGTATTTATTTTAACTATACGTTTAAAGCCTAAAAGGTCTAAAACAATGACATTTGGTTTGTATCGGGCAGGTCGGCAAAAGCGCCAAGATCTGCAAGGTTTTGTATAACTGTTTTAGACGCGCCTGATTCTACGGCAAAATCTTCACGCGATACAAAGTTGCCTTTTTGGGCAGTTTCGTAAATTGCGTATGCTGCCTTTTCGCCTACGCCTGAAACAGCGCCAAAGGGCAGACGTATAGCGCCGTCTTCGGGCAAAAATTTCATAGCGTGGGAATGGTATATATCGGGCGGTAAAACCTTAATGCCGCGCGCCATAATTTCGTTAAACACAAGCAGTATTTCATAAACCTTGTTTTCTTTATCAGATGCCTCTTTACCTTTGGCAAGTATTTCATTCATTGCCTTTTTTATAGCATCTCTGCCCTTTATAATTGTTGCCACTTCAACGTCTTCGGGGCGGGCGGTAAAGTATGCGCAATAAAATGCTAACGGCTTATAAATCTTATACCAACCAAGTTTTATTGCAGATATAACATATGCTGCGGCGTGAGCCTTGGGGAACATATACTTAATCTTGTAACAAGATTTTATATACCATTCGGGCACGTTTACAGCGCGCATAGCGTCTTCCATTTTTTCCCATTCTTCTTTAGATACTTTACCCTTTGCAACAAGACCTTTACGCACCGTTTCGGTAATCTTAAAGGCAAGCCCCTCTTCCATACCCTGATGTATAAGGTAAACCATTATGTTGTCACGGGTACCTATAACCTCTGAAATGGTACAGGTGCCGTTATCGATAAGTTCTTTTGCGTTGCCGAGGTAAACATCAGTACCGTGTGACAGACCCGAGATCTGCAAAAGGTCAGAGAAATTTTTAGGCTGACAGTCAACAAGCATTCCTCGCACAAAAGATGTGCCAAACTCGGGCAGACAGAACGTACCTGTTTTAGAGTTTATCTCATCTGGAGAAACACCTAACGCATCGGTAGATGTAAACAGGCTGTAAACCGCAGGGTCACTCATCGAAATATCGTTAACGTTTATACCGCTGTATTCTTCAAGATATTTATATATGGTAGGAACATCGTGACCCAGTTCGTCAAGTTTTAAAATGGTATCGTGAATAGAATGGAAGTCGAAGTGAGTTGTAATAACATCGCTGTTCACGTCATCTGCAGGATGTTGTACGGGGCAAAAATCGTAAATAGTCTTATCGTTAGGCACTATAATCATACCCGCGGGGTGTTGACCCGATGTGCTTTTTACACCTGCCGCTTCAACGCGCGCGGCAAGACGAGTAATCTCTGCCTGATTTTCGATAATTCTGTTATATTTCGGGTCAATTGCCTGCATATGCTCGATAAACTTTTTGGTATAACCAAAAGCCGTTTGTTTTGCTATGGTAGAAATTGTACCCGCACGGAAAACGTTTTCTTCGCCAAATAAGGTTTTGGTATGGTCTTGTACCCTGTTTTGCACTTCGCCCGAAAAGTTAAGGTCTATATCAGGTACCTTATCGCCTTTAAAGCCCAAAAACGTTTCAAACGGTATGTCGTGACCGTCTCGATGCAACGGAGTGTTACAATGCGGACAATTTTTTTCGGGCAGGTCAAAACCCGAACCTACCGAACCGTCGGTAAAGAATTCACTGTACTGACAATGTTTGCATACGTAATGCGGTGCTAACGGATTAACCTCTGATATGCCCGCCATTGTAGCAACAAAGGATGAACCTACCGAACCACGCGAGCCAACCAGATAACCCTGCTCTTCACTGTAAGCAACCAATTTTTGCGCTGAAATGTACATTATAGAAAATCCGTTGCTGATAATGGATTTTAGTTCTTTTTTTAGTCGTTTTTCTACTATTTCGGGCACAGGGTCGCCATACGTTGCGCGAGCGGTTTCCCAACAAATTCTTTCAAGTTCTTCGTCAGAGCCCTCAATAACAGGAGGATAGTTACCTTCGGGCACGGGGATAACGTCGCCCGATACCATAGCGGCAATTTTGTTTGGATTTTCTATAACAAACTCATACGCACGGTCGCCAAAGTACGAAAAGTCCTCAAGCATTTCAGTAGTAGATTTAAGATATAGCGGTGTTTCAAACTCTACGTCGCTAAAGCCTTTACCTGCCATAACAATCTGACGCAGAATACAGTCCTCTTTCTTAAGAAAATGCACGTCGCCCGTAGCAACAACGGGTTTTCCCAATGTGTCGGCAAGTTCGACGACCTTGCGGTTAAATTCTTTAATGACCTCGTCGCTTGTAACATGGCGGAAACGGTTTGGCAACTCGTTGCCTTTTTTGTCGCGATAAGTCTTTACACTTTCACGCACCATATACGCATTGTTGCCAAGGGGCTGTATTTCAAGATAATCGTAATAAGAGGCTATTTCTAAAAGTTCTTCCTGCGATTTGCCGTCAACTATGGCCTTGTAGAGTTCGCCTGCTTCACAGGCAGAACCAAGTATAAGACCCTCGCGAAGTGTGTCAAGTTTTGAACGCATTATGATAGGTCTACCAGGCGCGCCGTGAAAATGATTAAGATTTGCATCAGAGATAAGTTCGTACAGATTTCTAAGACCTGTAAAGTCTTTTACAAGTATTATCTGATGGTTACTAAGTTTACCTATCTCTTTGTTGGTAAGACCATCAAGGTTGTGGCGAATATCATCTATAAAATAACTTTCGACACCGTATATCGCCTTGAACTCTCCGCCGCCTTTGCGTATTTTAGATACCGCACTTGCAATCTCGGGATATGCCTGAACAACACCGTGGTCGGTTATGGCTATCGCCTTGTGACCCCATTTGTATGCGCGATTAATGACATCTGTGGCAGATACTACGCCGTCATTTGCCGACATATTAGTGTGGCAATGAAGTTCTATGCGTTTGTACTCACCCTCGTAATCATCTTTTTCATCATACTTTTGCAAAGTAGCAAGCGCCTTTGCCTCAAGCACGTATTCACGCGCCCAGGTATCATAATAATAATTACCGTTTATAACAAGACAAGCGCCGTCTTTAACCTTTGAAACAGAATTTAAAAATTCATTGGCATCAGCATCCATATTATTGCTGAAACGAGGGTCGAAGAACTTTGTCATAACACAGCTTACAGAGTTGGTGTTATCACTTATAAAGAATTTTAATTTTGCCATTTTACCGCCGCGGCGGGTGTCGGTTACCTTGCTTTCAAACCCAAAAACCTCACCCCATACGCAAATATATGTTTTTGCGCCATCTTCCGCAGGGGGTGGAGTAATATCTGCAAGAGCGGTGATATTTGTATCTATCTTTCTGCCGTAAAACAGTTTTGCACTTTCAAGATAAACGGGTAAATTATCTTTTGGTTTGTAGTCGTATTTTACCTCTTGCTGTTCGGGCACTTTTTCTTTATGCACCTCTGCTTTTTTTACTGCCGTAGGCTCGGGTAAAACTATGGGCGCATCTTGTAGTACTCCATCAAAAGAAATATTAATATCTAAATCAAAACTTTTTTTTACTGCGACTTTAAAATTTTTATCAAAACCGCCCTCGCAAATCTGACTGTAACCACCGTATTTGAGTGTGATTTTCAAATCATTACCGTCAAGCACATATTGCGCATCGTTGAAAAATCCATTAAAAACTATGTTGGTTTTTCGGATTGCAACAATAATATCGGTTACAGCGTCTATACAAAAAGCATCGCTTGAAAAATACATTTCGACTAATGCTTCTTCTAGTTGCAATGCGTTTTTAATTTCATCCTGCAAAGCGTGTATTTTATCGCACGGTATGTAGTCGTTACCAAACAACACCAAATGCAAAATTCTGTCCTCGTGGTTTAATTTGCATTCATCTATTTTTACACCACTAAACAATTCAAGCGTATCTGCACTTAAATCAGCGGCGAATAACTCACCAAAAGAGTACATTTATATTCCTCACATCTTACTTATTTCATCTTCTAAAACATCTAAAAGTTTATTTTCGGGCACTTTGTTATAAAGAATTTTGCCACCCTTAAATATAACACCGCAATCCTTACCGCCTGCGATACCTATATCGGCGGCTGATGCTTCACCCGGACCGTTTACAACGCAACCCATAATTGCGACCGTAATATCTTTATCTACGTTTGCAAAACGCTGTTCGGCATCTTTTGCCAACTGTATCAGATTAATCTCTGTTCTGCCGCAGGTAGGGCAAGACACAAACTTTATACCGCCGCGTCTTATTCCTAACGCTTTAAGCAGTTTTTGCGCGGCATAAACCTCGCGCACAGGCTCGTCCGTAAGGGATATGCGAAGCGTATCACCTATACCTCGAAGCAAAAGCCCGCCAATTCCCGCCGCCGATTTTATGACACCCATATTCTCGGTTCCTGCTTCAGTAACACCTAGATGCAACGGATAGGGGCACTTGTGCGCCGCTAAAACATATGCGTCATACATACGCTTGGTGTCGGATGATTTAAGCGATAGCACAATGTCATCAAAATCATACTTTTCCAAAAGCGAAATGTGGTAAAGTCCACTTTCCACCATTGCTTCAGGTGTTGCTGAGCCGTAACGCGCTAAAATTTCTTTTTCTAAAGAGCCTGAATTCACACCGATTCGAATAGGTATGTTTTTTTCGCGGCAAACGCGCGCCACCTCACGAACCTTGTCTTCATCACCAATGTTACCTGGATTTATACGTACTTTATCTACGCCTGCGGCAACACTTTCGATGGCAAGTCGCCAGTCAAAATGAATGTCTGCTACAAGCGGAATAGTAATACTTTGTTTTAATGCCTCTACCGTTTTAATAGTTTGGATATCGGGCACAGAGACACGCACGATATCACAGCCCGCCTCTTGCAAAGCGAGCGCCTGACGCACATTGCCCTCGATATCGTGAGCCGAAGCGCAAAGCATAGACTGAATGCTCACAGGCGCGCCGCCGCCTATGGCAAGAGTGCCTGCATATATTTTTTTTGTAGTAGAGTTTATATACATAAAATCACCCTGTAATCAATGACCAGATGTCTTTTATAGAGATAATTATAATTAAACCAAATAGCAAAACCATACCTATTGCGTGAACTATCGACTCGTACTTTTGCGGTACGGGTTTGCGGAAAATCATTTCAAGCAAAATAAATACAAGTCTTCCGCCGTCAAGAGCAGGTATCGGCAATAAATTAAACAAACCTAAATTTATAGTAATAAGCGCCATCATCTGAAGCAGGTCATTCAAACTTCTTTTTGCAACACTTCCTATTGCCACCGTAACACCTACGGGACCCGACATTGCACTAATACCATATCTGCCAGTAACAAGGTCTATGAGTGAGCGATATACAACGGCGCAGTTTGAAATTGCCGTATCAAACGTATGACCTATAAAACTTGTGAAAGTTTTATCCTTACCCTTAACGTAAAAATCTACCGTAAGATAGTTTATACCCTCGATTTCTTCACTTTTAAATTTAACATCTTTAAGTTTTACCTTTTCACCGTCGCGTTTAACGGTTATATCGATAGCGCCGTCGTCAATATTGCTGAAAGCATAACTTAAATCGTAGGTGGTAAAAATTTTTCTGCCGTCTACTGCTATAATTTTGTCGCCCTCTTGCAAACCGTACTGCGAACTTACGGAATTTTCGTGAAAAGAGTCTACGACAGTAGTGGTAAAGCGTTGTTGGGGTATTAAGGTTACGGCAACCAACACGAGACCTAAAATGAGGTTAAAAACGGCGCCCATTACAACAATCAAAAAGCGACGCCACGGCTTTTTGTTGCAAAAAGCGCGTTCATCTGAACTCGCTTCATCCTCGCCCTCCATAGCGCAGTAACCGCCAAAAGGAAGCCAGTTAATCGAATATTTGGTTTCACCCTTACCCCATTTAACAATTTTGGGGCCCATTCCGATGGCAAATTCATTCACGCGGACACCTAAAAGTTTTGCCGCGATAAAATGGCCGAATTCGTGTATGAATATAAGCAATATAAATACTAATATTGCCACTGCATAGGGCCAGATATTGTTAAGAATGTTTAAAACTGCAGAAATGATAATCACAACCTAAATTAAAATTATACACTTGCGCGTACAACTTCGCGCGCCGCGGCATCCGCCGCAAAAATATCCTCAACAGTAAAATTGGTTTTATTTTCACACATATTCATTGCCTTTTCATTAAGTTCGGCAATCTGTAAAAATTTAATTTTACCTTCAAGAAAAAGTTTTACCGATTCTTCGTTAGCGCCGTTTATCGCGGTAGGATAAAGTCCGCCGCGGTTTATAGCCTCTATACACAATGGTAACAGTTTGAATGTATTATAATCGGGACGTTCAAAAGTAAGTGCGCCGATTTTAAATAAATCAAGGCTTTCAAAACACATATCACGCTGTGGGTAGGTCAGCGCATACTGTATCGGCAATTTCATATCGGGAGTACCCAGTTGCGCTATAACCGCGCCGTCAGAAAGTTCCACCGCCGAATGAAGAATGCTCTGTCTGTGAACAAGTACCTCTATTTTTGAAGCAGGAACGTGAAATAAATGCACCGCCTCGATAACCTCTAAACCCTTATTCATAAGCGTTGCGCTATCGATGGTGATTTTAGCGCCCATCGACCAATTAGGGTGATTGAGCGCTTCTTTTACGGTGACGTTTTCAAGTTCTTTTTTTGTTTTATTAAAGAACGGTCCGCCTGATGCTGTAAGCAATATTTTTTTGAGCGAGCCTTGCGGCGCACCTTGTAAAGACTGAAAAATTGCAGAATGTTCACTGTCAACAGGCAGTAACTTAACACCCTTTTCTTTTAATGCGCGGTTTACTATCTCACCGCCTGTAACAAGCGTTTCTTTGTTGGCAAGCGCTATCGTTTTGCCTGCGTCTATCGCCGCAAGCGTGGGGCGCAAGCCTGCAATACCAACAATAGCATTCACAACCATTTCACCGTCATAGGTTGCAAGTTCACACATGCCGTCTGCACCTGACAATACCTTAATATCGGTATCGGCAAGTCGTATTTTAAGGTCTACCGCGGCGCTTTCATTAAACAATGCAACAACCTGCGGTTTAAACTCTCTTGCCTGTTTTTCGAGCAAATTGGCATTACTGCCTGCCGCCAAAGCGGTTACGGTATATTTATCGGGGTTGGCTCTTACAATATCAAGCGCCTGCGTACCGATAGAACCCGTAGAACCTAATATAATAATTTTTTTCATTAAATCGCACCTAAAATCATAAGGCTATAAACAAGCGGTGATATAAACAGTATGCTGTCAACTCGGTCAAGTATTCCGCCGTGACCTGGGATAAGATTACCGTAATCTTTAATTCCTGTTTTACGCTTTATAATGGATGCAAACAGGTCGCCTGCCATACCAACCACACAAAGCGGAATGGTGAGAAGCAGTGTAGGCAAAATTTTATCAAAATAGCCAAAACAAAGGGTGATGATAAGAGTAACTATAACGCTTGAGACAATACCGCCCAGCGCACCTTCTACAGTTTTGTTGGGACTAATTTCAGGGCAAAGTTTTGTTTTACCCATACTTACACCCACAAAGTATGCGCCCATATCACAAACGCAAGAGAAATTAAGCACCAGCAATAAATAGTATATTCCGCCTGTTGCAATTATAATACTTGCGATTGTAGAGAATGCATATGCGCAAAGTATAGGCATACCGCAAACAACAGCAATTTTAGCAAGGTCGAATTCAGACTGTCTTACAAGTATTAAAATCGCCGTCACAATAATGTAAATAATAGGTACTATTATTGACGCTATGAGCGAATCAATTTCAAGATACTGATAATTTGTAAGATTTAGTCTGTAAAGGTTTTCGTTTACGGTGCAGAATATAAACACCATTGCCACAGTGTAAACGGCAGAAAGAATTTTAAAAATAATATCATTTATTTTTGCGGCATTGCTTACCAGTTCAAAAACACCAAGCGCCGCAACCAATGCCACAAAGGTTTTTAAAATCATATTGTTAAGATAAAGTCCAAAAACTAATACCAATGCTACAATAGCGCCCATTACAACGCCTGAAATAATACGTTTTTTCATAAAATCACTCCTATACTCCGCCGAAGCGTCTGTTTCGCTTGTTAAAATCGTCGATTGCTTTTTCTAAATCCTTTGATTTAAAATCTGGCCATAAAATATCGGAAAACCAATATTCTGCATAAGCCGACTGCCATATAAGATAGTTAGAAAGTCGGTACTCACCGCTGGGTCTTATAATAAAATCAGGGTCGGGCTGACCCACGGTATAAAGATTGTCTGCCACAGTTTGCTCGGTTATATCTTCTGCCGAAATACCGCTTGATATTATATTTTTTAAAGCGTGGACGATTTCATCGCGGCCGCCGTAATTTATGGCGATATTAAGATGTAAGCCCGTAGCGTCTGCTGACGCATCTTCAGACTCTTTCATAAGTCGCTGTATATCAGCGTCTAACACACTACGGTCACCGATAAACTGCACCTGAATATTTTCGTCCTTAAAATTTTTGGCATCTTCAAGGTATTCCTTAAAGATTTTCATTATGTTGTCGACCTCTTCTTTTGGCCTTTTCCAATTTTCTGTAGAAAAAGCATACACAGTGAGGTATTTAAGACCGATTTTGTTGCAGTAACGCGCAATGTCTTTAAAGTTTTTACTACCCGCCGCGTGACCTGCGGTTCTTGGTAGAGAACGTCTTTTAGCCCATCGCCCGTTGCCATCCATAATGATAGCAATGTGTTCGGGCAGCATGCGCTCGGTAGTTTTCTTTTCAAAAATAGGCATTGTTTCATCCTCTTTCAAAAGCGACAATTAGAGCGGATTAAAAAATCCGCTCCGCATTTTAGATTTCCATTATTTCTTTTTCTTTAATACTTGCAAGTTCATCAATTTCTTTGCAGAACTTGTCGGTAAGATTCTGAATCTTTTTCTCTCCGTTTGATTCGTCATCTTCGGTAATAGCATTGTTCTTTTTAAGCGCCTTTAATTTATCAAGCGCATCACGACGCTGATTGCGTACCGCAACCTTTGAATCCTCGCCTTTTTTACGAATATCTTTAACTATATCCTTACGGCGTTCCTCGGTAAGTGGTGGGAAATTAAGGCGTATACAGGTACCGTCGTTTTGTGGATTGATACCGATTTCTGAAGTAAGAATCGCCTTTTCTATATCCTTTAAGGTTGTCTTGTCCCAAGGGGTAATAAGCAATGTGCGCGCTTCGGGAACAGAAACCGCCGCCATCTGCTGAACGGGGGTTGGTACACCGTAGTAGTCAACCATAACTCTGTCAAGTACAGCGGCATTAGCGCGGCCTGCTCTAATGGACTTATATTCACGTTCTAAAGCGTCGATAGATTTTTTCATTTTTTCTTCGGTATTTTTAATTAATTCGTTCATAAGTTTCTCCTTAAAAGATTATTTTACCAATGTGCCGATAGTTTTTCCGCATACGGCATCAACAATATTGTGAGGGTTATTAAGATTAAACACAAGTATGTCTATACCGTTTTCCATACAAAGTGAAGCAGCGGCAGAGTCCATAACGTGAAGTTCTTGTGCCAAAACGTCGTGGTGGGTAAGGGTGTCATACTTTTTAGCGTTTGGATTGATTTTTGGGTCACTGTCATAAACACCGTCAACATTGGTTGCTTTGAATATAACATCTGCGCCGATTTCTGCGCCGCGAAGCGCCGCCGCCGTATCGGTAGAGAAGAACGGATTACCCGTGCCGCAACCAAATATCACTACCCTGCCCTTTTCAAGGTGGCGAACCGCTTTGTTGCGGATATAGGGCTCTGCAACCTGACGCATCTCAATAGCGGTCTGTACGCGTGTTGTAACACCCAACTGCTCAAGCGTATCACAAAGAGCAAGTGAATTTATTGTGGTAGCGAGCATACCCATGTGGTCAGCACGAGTGCGGTCCATTTTGCCGCTGGATCTACCACGCCAGAAGTTACCGCCGCCTACAACAATGGCAACCTGCACACCTAAATCTACACATTCTTTTATTGCCTCACAAACTTCTTCGACTTTGGCAAAATCAATACCTGTACCTTTTTCTCCTGCCAAAACTTCACCGCTGAGTTTAAGCAAAATGCGCTTATAAACGGGTTTCATACACAACTCCCCCAATAATATATATTATAGCAATTATTATTTTACAATATTGAAGTATTAAAGTCAATTGAAAAATAAAAAGTTTACAAAGACTTTAAAACACAGAGTAGGGACTGGCCTCCGAACAGTCCGTAAGTTTCATCAACCCCACGGACCGTCGGGGACGCCGGTCCCTACATAAACTATTTC
>CAYOVQ010000026.1:0-12436 GCA_964407485.1 uncultured Ruminococcus sp. | reverse complement strand
CGCAGTTGACAGTGACGAAAAACTATACTACACAAATTGGTGTTCATTTAACGGCGAAAAACTTTCGGCAAAACTTATAACTGTGGTTAACACGGTTGACGGTTATTATCTTACTGTACCAAACGCTATGGTGGGTTACATAGCGGTACTTAAAGATATCGAAAACCACGAACGAAGGTTTTATCACTATGATTCAAAAAACGGCATATTAGGTAAAGAGTTGTTTACCATCACAGCAATAGAGGTTGACGAGTGGGATAGCAATGATTTTAACCGTGGCAGTATGACCGAACTGGCAAGAACAGACGATAACGTATTTGCGCTTGCTTTAGGCGAGGGCGCTAATGCGTTTGCAATAGATGCAACTTTAGTAAAAGAAACATTTAATCTTGTAAAATAGGGGGCGCAGTTTTGAAAAGAATACTTATTGTAGAGGATGAAGCGGCTATTCGCGAATTTGAGGCGATAAACCTTAAGCGCGTCGGTTATGAGACGGTTGAAGCAGGCAGCGGCGAAGAAGCGCTTGAAATATATGACAACGATACAGATGGCTTTGATATTGCTCTGCTTGATGTTATGATGCCCGGTATGGACGGCTTTGCACTGTGTAAAGAACTGCGCAGTCGCAGTGATTCAATAGGCATTATAATGCTTACCGCAAAATCACAGGAGATGGATAAAATCAGCGGACTTATGATAGGCGCTGACGACTATGTTACAAAGCCGTTTAGTCCTACCGAACTTCTCGCGCGTGTGGATTCTCTTTACCGCAGGGTAAGCAAGGCATCGGCTACCGTGGTAAAACCGTCTACCGAACTTCGTTCGGGCAGATTTGTGCTTGACCTCCGCAGTCGATCGCTTTCTAAAGACGGCAAAAATATAGAACTTACACAGGTAGAATTTCAGATTATGGAATATTTCTTTGCCAATCCCGACGTGCCTATAGGTAGAAGCGTTATACTGCACAAGGTGTGGGGCGACGCATATTTTGGCGAAGAGAAAATAGTCGATGTAAATATCAGACGTCTTCGTATGAAAATAGAAGAAGATGCTTCAGACCCCAAATTTATCGTAACAGTATGGGGTATGGGCTACAAGTGGGATACCACGGCAATTTAACGTAGCCGTAAAACAAAAAAAGGAAAGGCGGAGGTGAGCGCAGTGAAACTACAATTTCATTTTAAAAGCATCGCTATGCGGTGGCTTTTTAAGGTGTATTTAATTATCGTAGCGGCAGTAGTGGCTATCGCGATAATTCTCTCTATGTTATTTGTTACGCTTATTTTTAACACTGTGCAATCTCAAGCCACAGGTTACGCTCAAGATTTTGAAAATTTATCCGCGGCGGACCGTAACAGTTTTTACGACCTTGCCATAAGTTTTTCTGACGATTTTGAGTACAAAAACAAGATAGAGGTTCAGGTTATAAGCAATGTAGGCAGGGTGCTTGTGTCAACTACAGGTTTTCAGCCGTCAGATGACGTTGCGTCGGATTACAACCGAGCGCTTTCCTCATCATCGGGATTTGCTCTTTACCGCGGAAAAAATTCAGGCGGTGAGCAGATTATGGCAGGCACACAGATAATATACGATTCAAAGGGCGAGGCAATAGGCGCATACCGTTGGGTAACGTCGCTTAAAGCGGCAAACAGAAAAATAAACATAACCGTGATACTGGTTGTCCTTGTTTCACTTTTGGTTTTGGTGTTGTGCGCTTTATCGGGGCTGTTTTTCTTAAGGGCAATGGTCGCAAAACTGCGCGATATGGGTAATACCACCCGTAAAATAGCAGGCGGCGACTTTAAGGCGCGAATTGAAATCTCAAGCAACGATGAAATCGGCGAACTGGGCGAGACTATAAACTATATGGCAAGCGAACTGCAGAATGCCGAAACAATGAAAAACGATTTTATCTCTTCTGTATCGCACGAACTGCGCACCCCTCTTACCGCAATACGCGGTTGGGGCGAAACGGCAAAAATGTCGGTAGGTATGGATGAAGAACTTGTATCTCGCGGACTTGATGTCATTTTAAGCGAGGCTGACAGACTTTCTGGTCTTGTAGAAGATTTGCTTGATTTTTCACGTATGCAATCAGGTCGTATGGTGGTAAATAACGTTGTCACAAAAGACGTTGCCGAACTTTTATGCTCGGTATCGGATATGTATACCGAACTTGCTGTAAAGCAGGGAATAGAACTGTCATACACACCTCCGGTGCAAAGTTCGGTTGTAATGTGCGACCCCGACCGTTTAAAACAGGTCTTTATCAATGTTATAGACAATGCTGTAAAATACACCGAAAAAGGCGGTCTTGTGCTTGTGGCTCAAACGCAGGAAGAGGGCTGTGTGCGTATTGTTGTTAAGGATACGGGTGTTGGTATTCCTGCCGAAGACCTTGACCATGTTAAAGAAAAATTCTTTAAATCTAACAAAACTATCCGCGGTAGCGGCATTGGTCTTGCCGTAGCCGATGAGATAATAAAACAACATCAGGGTTTGTTATTTATTGAGTCTACCGAGGGTGTGGGTACAACCGTTACGATAGTGTTGCCGCTTTACGAACCCGAAGAAGAACCGCAACCCCAGTCCGAAGAGATTATCGAACCGCTTGAAACCGAGCAACAGCAGTTGCTGCTTGATGCACAACAATCTGTTGACGATACAGAACAATTCCAAAAAGGAGAAATTTGATTTGGCAAAATATACATCCATAGGCGGTCAAGCGCTTATCGAAGGAATTATGATGAAAAATCCTCAAAAAAAGACAGCGCTTGCCGTAAGAAAGCCCGACAAAACCATTGATATAAGTTTTATAAACGATAAGAGCATTAAAGATAAATTTGCAATTCTTAATCTTCCCGTTATACGCGGTGTTGTAAACTATATCGAAACGATGATACAAGGTTACAAGGCTATGATGAAATCGGCAGATATATCGGGATTTACCGACATTGAGGATGAAAAGGACAAGCCCAAAGACCCTAAAAAAGAATCAGCGCTTACCGCCGTTATAATGACGGTGGGTTCGGTTCTGGGTATCGCATTGGCTTTGGTATTGTTTTTAGGCATACCGCGTTATGCCGTGGCAGGTCTTGAATGGCTTGTCGGCTCTCCCTTTTCAAAAATTGTGCGTTCGGGGATAGAACAACTTATAAAACTTGCCGTTTTAATTGTATATATGTGGGGCGTGTCGTTTATGAAAGACATCCGCCGCGTTTTTGCCTACCATGGCGCCGAACACAAGACCATATTTTGCTACGAGGCGGGACTGCCGCTGACTGTTGAAAACGTTAAAAAGCAAAAGCGTTTTCATCCGCGTTGCGGCACATCGTTTTTAATACTTATGATACTTGTAAGCATGGTAGTATCTACCGTAGTGCAGATGATTTTTCCGCGCGTTTACGACATAGCGTGGCTTTGGATAATCGTAAAGATTTTAATGTTGCCTATAATCTGCGGACTGGGTTATGAAGTTCTTAAAATATGCGGAAAATACGACAACATAGTAACAAAAATAATTTCGGCGCCTGGCGTGTGGATGCAACACATTACTACAAAAGAGCCTGATGACGATATGATAGAAATCGCAATCGCCGCGCTTAAAGCGTGTGATGAAATTGAGGATACTATTTCAGAGGAAGAAGCCGAAAACAATGACAATATTTGAAGCATATAACGACTGCAAAAGGCAGTTAGCCGCGGCAGGTATAGAAGATTATGTTTTTGAATCCAAACAGATAATCAAACACATAACAGGCTACACCAATGCGCAGATTCTTACCAAATACACGCAATCCCTTACCGAATTTCAAACAAATAATCTAACCGTAATAATAAAACAACGGCTCATTCGTTACCCGTTGCAGTACATAATAGGCAGATGGAACTTTTTTGGGTATGAATTTTTTGTAGGACCTGGCGTGTTAATTCCGCGCAGTGATACCGAGACCTTAATAGACGTTTGTTTAGAGTCTTTAAAAGACAGGCAATCCCCCACAGTTCTCGACTTGTGCGCGGGCACTGGTTGCATAGGCATAACGATAAAGGGCGAACGCACTACGGCGCAGGTGACGCTGGTAGAAAAATTTGACGAGGCTCTCACCTTTACAAAAAAGAATGCAGAGCACAACAATGCAGATGTAAAAATCGTCAAGGGCGACGTTTTAAAAACCGAGGGCGCCGACGGTAAGTATGATTTAATCGTTAGCAACCCGCCCTATATTGATGAGATTGATATGAAAACTTTACAACCCGAGGTCGCGTTCGAACCTGCAACCTCACTCGCAGGCGGCAGTGATGGGCTTGATTTTTACCGTCATATTGCTAAAGAGTATAAAACTCACCTTGAACCGAATGGGGTTATGGCTTTTGAGGTTGGCATAAATCAGGCAGAAGCCGTCTGTGAAATAATGGAGAAGAACGGCTTTGTGAGTGTACAAAAGCGCGCAGACCTGAATGGCATTGACAGGGTAGTTTTTGGGACACTTAGTGTTTTATAATTAAACCAAACTTAAGATTTGGAGGAAATAACCATGGCAAAAGAAAAGGCAACTAAAACAGTAGGAACAGACAAATCTGCCGAGGGCAGAGAAAAGGCATTGCAGACTGCAATGGCGCAAATAGAAAAACAGTACGGCAAGGGCGCAGTAATGCTGCTTGGTGAAAATGCCGCTATGAATGTTGAGCACATAAAAACAGGCTCTATGGCGCTTGATATGGCTCTTGGTATCGGCGGTATTCCGCGAGGCAGAATTATAGAAATCTACGGTCCGGAGTCGTCGGGTAAAACAACATTGGCGCTTCACTGCGTAGCAGAGGCTCAAAAAGAGGGGGGTACGGCGGCGTTTATCGACGTTGAGCACGCGCTTGATCCTGTTTATGCCGCGGCTCTTGGTGTAGACATTGACAGCCTTTTGGTATCACAACCCGACAGCGGTGAGCAGGCGCTCGAAATTGCCGAGGCGCTTGTTCGTTCGGGCGCTATTGACATAATCGTTGTTGACTCGGTAGCGGCGCTTACAACACGCGCTGAAATCGAGGGTGAAATGGGCGACAATCACGTAGGTCAGTTGGCAAGACTTATGTCACAGGCTATGCGCAAACTTACGGGCGCGCTTTCAAAATCAAATTGCAGTGCGATTTTTATTAACCAGTTGCGCGAAAAAATAGGCGTTATGTACGGCAACCCCGAGACAACAACGGGCGGTCGCGCGCTTAAATTCTATTCAAGCGTTCGCATAGACGTGCGCAAGATAGAAACACTTAAAAACGGCAGTGAAATTATCGGCTCGCGCACACGCGCAAAGGTTGTTAAAAACAAGGTGGCTCCTCCTTTCCGCGAGGCAGAATTTGACGTTATCTACGGTAAGGGCATCTCAAAGGTGGGCGAACTTGTAGATATGGGTCTCGAACTTGAGGTGTTAAAACGTTCAGGCGCATGGTTCTATTACGGCGAAACCCGTATAGGTCAGGGCAGGGATAATGTTAAACAACTTTTTGAGGATAATCCCGAATTTGCAAACGAGATTGAAGAAAAGGTTCGTACGCGTTATGCCGAAATAATGGGCGCAAAGGGCAAAAAGGATCTCCCTGCTGAAGACGAGCCTGTTATTATGCCCGTAGAGGCAGAACCTGTGGTAAAACACAAAAAGGTAAATATTGATATTGCGGTTGACGATTAATGAAAATTGTCGAAATAAAAAGAGATAAAAAACATACCGTAAAGGTGACTTTTGAAAACGGAAAATATTTTAATTTTGACCTCGATTATTGGAATTCGCTTTGTTTACACGAAGACGACGAAATAGACGAACAAACATTAAAAAATCACCTTAACGAGTCTGAATATATCCGTGCAAAAACGCGCGGTATGTGGTTTTTGGACCGCGCTGATTACAGCGAAAAAACGCTTTATGAAAAAATTATCGCAGGCGGCATACAATCCGTTGCCGCCGCGCGAGCCATAGCCCGAATAAAAGAACTGGGTCTTATAGATGATACACGCCTTGCTACTCGGCTTTCAGAGCAGATGAGCGAGGCTAATATATCCAAACGTGAAGCGTATGCCAAACTTTATCAAAAGGGCATACCGACGGATATTATAAAATCGGTTTTAGAAGATACCGAATTTGACGAGGCTTCGCAGATTGAAGCCATTATACAGAAAAAATACAGAAATAAACTGTCAGACAAAGACAGTATACAAAAAGTTTATGCCGCGCTTATCCGCAAAGGCTTTTCGTATTCCGCGGCGCGTGACGCAATAAAAAAATACACACAAGAAATTGAAAGTCAAGAGGAATATTAATGTACAAGGTTAGTATGGTATCTCTCGGTTGTCCTAAAAATCAGGTTGATGCCGAAATGATGCTCTATTCATTAAAACAAGCAGGTTTTGAAATCGGTGCGCCCGAGGCAGAAGCCGATGCAATCATAATTAACACCTGCGGTTTTATTGAAGATGCAAAAAGCGAAGCAATAGAAAATATACTCGAAGCAGCGCAATACAAAAAAGACGGTAATTGCAAGGCGGTGATTGTTACAGGTTGTCTTGCAGAGCGCTATCGCGACGATGTCACTGCCGAAATCCCCGAGGCAGACGTCTGCGTGGGCATCGGTTCTAACGGCAACATTGCCGAAATCGTAAAAAATGCGATTGAGGGCAGCGCCCAAAACAGTTATGGCGCAAAAGAAGACTTAAATCTTTCTGCTAAGCGTATTTTAGGCGGTTGGCCGTTTACGGCTTATCTTAAAATCGGTGACGGTTGCGATAACTGTTGCACCTACTGTGCAATACCAAAAATCCGCGGCAGAATGAGAAGCCGTACTATCGAAGATTGCGTAGCAGAGGCGCAAGAACTTGCCGCAGGCGGTGTGCGCGAACTGGTTGTCGTAGCGCAGGATACTACTGCTTACGGTACTGATGTTTACGGCGAGAGCAAACTTTGCGACCTGCTTCGCGAACTTTGTAAAATTGACGGCATAAAGTGGATACGCACCCTTTACACATATCCCGAGCGTATCACCGACGAGTTGTTGCAGTTGTTGGCAACCGAGCCCAAACTTGTAAAATACCTTGATATTCCTATTCAGCACGCAAACGGCGAAATCCTTAAAAGAATGAATCGCCGCGGCGATAAAGAGTCGCTTACTGCTTTGGTTAAAAAAATTAGAAACACAGTGCCTGACATCACTTTGCGTACTACGCTTATTACGGGTTTCCCAGGCGAAACGGAAGAGCAGTATGAAGAACTGCACAACTTTGTGCGCGAGGCACAGTTTGATCGATTAGGTTGTTTTACCTATTCGGCAGAAGAGGATACAATAGCGGCAGAGTTGCCAAATCAGATAGATGAGCAAACAAAACAAGACCGCGCCGAGCATATAATGGAAACTCAACTTGATATTGCGTCAGCCAAAAACGAGGCAAAAATAGGCACTGTTCAGACCGTGCTTATTGAGGGTTGGGACGATTATATTAAATGCTACTACGGCAGAAGTGAAGCCGATGCGCCTGAAATTGACGGCAAGGTTTTCTTTATGGCAAAGCAACCGCTTGTTATAGGCGATTTTGTAGACGTACAAATTAATGATGTTATCGAATACGACTTGTTAGGAGAACAATTATGAACACACCAAATAAATTAACCCTCGCGCGTATGATTGCAACACCCATTTTTATGGCTACTATGCTTATAGATTTTCCATATCACTATCTGGTGTCGCTCGTTCTTTTTGCGGCGGCTTCACTTACCGATATGATAGACGGCAAAATGGCAAGAAAATATAATCTTGTAACAGATTTTGGCAAATTTTTAGATCCCCTTGCCGATAAAATGCTTACTACTTCTGCGTATTTAGGATTTATGTTCCTTTTTGCAAAAGACAGCACATACGGGTGGCAGATGACAACAATAGTATTTATTGTTTTGTTCCGCGAATTTATGGTGTCGTCTCTTCGTTTGGTTACTGCTAAATCAGGTTTGGTTGTAGCGGCAAATATATGGGGCAAATTAAAAACCGTAAGCCAGATGGTAGGACTTGTTGCGGCATTGTTCTTCTACGCTTTGATAGTTGATTTTGGTCTTGCACAAATTCAGCCCATTTGCGATATAATAATAATGGTACTGTTCTGGATTTCGGCAATTCTTTGCGTGATTTCAGGACTTATATACCTTAACGAATGTAAAAGTTATATTAATTCATCAAAATAAATTCGTGGAGTTGATATAATTGTTTGATTTATTAAAAGAAGATATACAGGCTATCAAAGACCGAGACCCTGCGGCAAAATCCTCTTTAGAGATTTTTCTGCTGTATCCCGGTCTTAAAGCCATTAGAATGTACCGTCGCGCGCACAAGCATTATCTTAAAGGACATAGTTTCAGAGCAAGATATATTTCGCAAAAAGCGGCGCGCAAAACGGGTATAGAAATTCACCCAGGCGCTACAATAGGCAGACGTTTGGTTATCGACCACGGCACAGGTATCGTTATAGGTGAAACCACCGAAATCGGTGACGACGTGCTTATTTATCAGGGCGTAACACTGGGCGGTACAGGTAAAGACATGGGCAAACGTCACCCAACCATTGGCAATCGCGTTATGATAAGCGCAGGTTCAAAGGTTTTAGGTCCTATTACCATAGGCGACGACTCGCGCGTAGCGGCAGGCGCCGTTGTGCTTAAAGATGTTCCGCCTAATTCTACCGTAGTGGGCGTACCTGCGCGCGTGGTGCGTCAAAACGGCAAAAAGGTTGATATCAAACCGCTTGACCAGATTCATATACCCGACCCTGTACAACAGGAAATTGACAATATAAACAAAAAACTCAAAGAGTTAGAAAAGCAAATAAAGGAGTAAGCACACAAATGAAAGTATTTAACACCCTGACAAGAAGCAAAGACGAACTTATCCCAATTACACCGGGTGAAGTAAAGATATACGCCTGCGGACCTACCGTTTATAACTATATTCACATAGGCAACGCCCGTCCGCTTTGTGTGTTTGACGTGTTGCGCCGATATTTAGAGTGGCGCGGCTATAAAGTTACTTTTGTTCAGAATTTTACAGATATTGACGATAAACTTATTAAAAAGGCAAACGAAGAGGGTATTACCGTGCCCGAAGTTGCCGAAAGATTTATTAAAGAATTTTGGGTAGACGCAAAGGGTCTTAACGTGCGCGAGGCTACAGTTCATCCAAGAGCCACCGAAAACATTGATGAAATCCAAAGAATTATCAGTGAACTTGTTGAAAAAGGCTATGCTTATACTGCGGGCGGTGACGTTTACTTCCGTTCTAAAAAATTTCAAGAGTACGGCAAACTTTCACATCAGCCGCTTGAAGACCTCGAAGCAGGCGCGCGCATTGCTACCGATGATATAAAAGAAGACCCGATGGATTTCTGCCTCTGGAAAGGCGCAAAACCCGACGAGCCTTATTGGGCATCACCTTGGGGTGACGGCAGACCTGGCTGGCATATCGAATGTTCGGCTATGGCAGAAAAATATCTCGGCAAAACCATTGATATCCACTGCGGCGGTCTTGACCTTATATTCCCGCATCACGAAAACGAAATTGCGCAAAGTGAATGCGCAAACGGTTGCGATTTTGCTCACTATTGGATGCATAACGGTTTTATAAATGTTGACAACCACAAAATGTCAAAGTCTTTGGGCAACTTCTTTACCGTTCGCGACGTTGCCGAAAAATACGGTTATGAGCCTATTCGCTATCTGATGATTTCATCACAGTACCGCGGACCTATCAACTATTCGGTAGATATTATCGAGCAGGGCAAAAATGCGCTTGAACGTCTTTATACCTGCCGAAACAATATTGATTTTGCTTTGCAAAATGCGGCAGAGGGCGGCGAAACACCTGCCTTTATAGAAGAACGCAAGCAGGAATTTATCACCGCTATGGACGACGACCTTAATACAGCCGATGCGCTGGCTGCCGTGTTTACGCTCGTGCGCGATATAAATACCGCTATTGCAAACGGCGCGGGTCGCGACACTCTTACTGCTTGTGCTGAAGTCTTTGACGAACTTACAAACGTTTTAGGTCTGGTTTACAACCGCAAGACCGAGAGCCTCGACGGCGAAATAGAAGAACTTATACAAAAGCGTACTGAAGCCAGAAAAAACCGCGACTTTAAGACGGCTGATGAAATTCGCGATAAATTAAAAGAAATGGGTATTATTCTTGAAGATACTCCACAGGGCGTAAAATGGACCAGAGCATAAAACGCGAACCGATAGGCGAAGGTAAATACGTTTATGTATCACCGCATCACACTTTTGGTACAGATGCCGTGTTGCTGCGTCATTTCGCGCAACCAAAAAAAAGTGATAAACTGGTAGACCTTGGCACAGGTTGCGGAATAATTGCTTTTTTGATGTTGCGCGACGGAAAATGTGATACTGCTTACGGTGTGGATATATCGAGCGAGGCAATATCTCTTGCAAATCAAACAAAACAAGAGTATAATTTTGATAACTTTACACCTGTTTTGTCTGATTTAAAGGATTTAAAGGGCAAGGTGCCGTTCGGCTCAAATACTCTTGTCACATGCAATCCGCCATATAAAGCGCCATCGGCGGGACTTAAAAATCCTGACAGTGTGATACGTGTAGCACGTCACGAAGTGGAATGTACACTCGAAGATATTGTTGCGGTCGGCGCAAAATTGTTGCAGACAGGCGGCAGGCTTTGTATGTGTCAACGTCCCGAACGTCTGGCTGAACTGATGTCGCTTATGCGCACATACAAGGTAGAGCCCAAAAGACTTCGACTGGTGTGCAAGTGTGTGGGCAATTCGCCGTGGCTTGTGCTTGTAGAGGGCAGACGTTGCGGAAACACAGGACTTACCGTCGAACCTACCCTTTATGTCGAGGATGGCAACGGAAATTTTTCTGACGAAATGATACAAATTTACGGAAGTTATAAGGAAGCGTACTTAAAATGAGTGGCAAACTGTATATTGTAGGCACTCCCATAGGCAACCTTGAGGATTTTTCGCCTCGGGCGCAACGCATATTATCCGAGGTGGATTTTATCGCCGCCGAGGACACTCGCGTTACGGTAAAATTACTTAATCATTTAAAAATTGCCAAACCTATGGTAGCGTACTTTGAACATAATAAAAAAGAACGCGGCATTACCGTTATTGACCGAATTTTAGCGGGCGAGACCTGCGCTATTGTTACCGACGCAGGTATGCCTGCAATATCAGACCCTGGTGAAGATTTAATCCGCGAATGTCACGAGCACGGCATCGAGGTCGAGTCTGTTCCCGGTCCTACGGCATTTGCTACGGCATTAGCCCTTTCGGGAATGCCCAGCGGTAGATTTTGTTTTGAGGGCTTTTTATCGGTTAATAAGCCATCAAGAAAGCAACATCTTGAAGAGGTAAAACACGAGCGCCGCACAATGATTTTTTATGAGGCGCCGCACAAGTTAATAAAAACGCTTGCCGATATGTATGCGGTTTTTGGCGAGCGAAAAATCGCCATTGTGCGAGAAATTACCAAAATACATGAAACGGTAATGCGAACAACTTTTAGCGAGGCATTAGAGTTTTACAAGCAAAACGAGCCGCGCGGCGAATATGTTTTAATTATAGAGGGAGCCGCAGAAGAAATCGCAACCTACACTTTGCAGGATGCAGTAAATATGGCAAAAAAATTCATCGATGAGGGGCAATCTGCGTCCTTTGCGGCAAAAGAAGCGGCGCAGATAACGGGTATTAAAAAGAGCGATATATACAAGCAAATGTTAGTTTGAAAACGGTGGTGCAATATGAACGAAAAGGATAATTTCGAGTTTAATTTTGATGAAAAATATGAAGATATTATCGCGGCAATGCAGAAAAAGCAAGAGGAAGAATACGAGGATATAGTGTCCGATACAAGTTTTAAAAACGGAAAACCTCAATTTGAAGATATCAGTTCGACATCTGATAATAGATATAAAAGGAATCAACGAAAAGGCTTTAAGGCTTGGTGGAATCGTCTAACCCGCGGTAAAAAAGCGGCGCTTATCAGCGTGACAAGCGTGGTTTTGGTTATCGCCATATTACTTGGTTGGTTCTTTAGTTACTTTAAATACAACTACAATTCCATAACCACCGATCCCGATGAGCTTGGCTTTACAAATGTTAAAGAAAAAGGCGTTATAAATGTTGCGCTTTTCGGTGTTGACTCGCGTGATGAAACTGTCTTTACCGGTAATACCGACAGTATTATGATATTAAGCCTTAACACCAACACCAAAAAGGTGAAAATCTTTTCCATTATGCGTGACACGCTTGTACCTATGGAATATCAGGGCAACAGCTATTTTGCCAAGATAAATTCTGCCTATTCAAAGGGTCCGGAACACGCCATAAAAACTATAAATCAGGCATTTGATTTAGATATATCAGAAT
>CAYOVQ010000025.1:0-12673 GCA_964407485.1 uncultured Ruminococcus sp. | reverse complement strand
ATGCCTTTTTGTAATTTGTGAGGTGAAAATTATGCGTATTTTGGGTATTGACCCTGGGTATGCGACTATTGGCTACGGAATAATTGAATACGATAATTTTCGCTTTAAAACAATCGCCTACGGTGCTGTTATCACAACTCCTGACAGAAGTTTTCCCGACAGATTATGCGATATTTATAATGATATTTGTACACTTATCGATAAATTCAAACCCGATTGTATGTCAATAGAAAAATTGTATTTTAATACAAACACAACAACCGCTATTGATGTAGCGCAGGCGCGCGGTGTTATAATGCTTGCGGCACGAACTGTCGGTACAGATATTTTCGAGTACACACCGCTACAGGTAAAGCAGTCAATAACGGGCTACGGCAGAGCAGAAAAGCATCAGGTTATGGAAATGGTAAAAACCCTTTTACAGTTAGACTCGGTACCCAAACCCGATGATACTGCCGATGCATTGGCGATTGCTATTTGTCACGGTCATTCCTCGGGCAGTATTTACAGTAAAATAAAAGGAGTCAAATAAATGTTAGCCACCTTAAACGGAAAATTAATTATAAAAGAATTAAATTACATTGTTGTCGAGTGCGGCGGTGTGGGTTTTAAATGCTTTGTAACACAGAATACGCACGCTACAGTCGGCAATGTGGGTGATACTGTATTTTTGTACACTTATCTCGCTGTGCGCGAGGATGCACTTGATTTATATGGTTTTGCCGATAGTGGCGAGTTAGAGGTTTTTAAACTTATAACCTCTGTAAGCGGTGTTGGCTCAAAAATAGGTCTTGCAATACTTTCAGAGTTTACCGCCGACAAGATTATGCTTTACATTGCAAGCGGAGATGCAAAATCACTCACTGCGGCATCGGGTGTAGGCATCAAACTTGCACAACGCATTGTACTTGAACTTAAAGATAAGGTTGGTAGTATTTCTACAGGTGATATGAATATTGACGTCAAGGCTGTAGGTAATGCAACATCACACAGCGCGACGCGAGAAGCAATTGAGGCACTTGTGTCTTTAGGTTATACACAGAGCGAGGCTTCGCTTGCTGTTGGCAGACTTGATCCTTCGCTCGACACAAATGAACTTATAAAACAAGCGTTAAAATCACTTGCAAGGGGACTTTAATCTATGATAGAACAAGAAATGGATTTTGAAAATCGCATCGTATCACCTGAATACACTGCAAACGATGACGATACCGAACTGTCGTTGCGCCCTAAAACTCTTGATGATTATATAGGACAAGATAAAGCAAAAGATAATTTAAGCATTTATATTAAGGCGGCGCGTCAGCGCAAAGAGTCGCTTGACCACGTGTTGCTTTACGGTCCGCCCGGACTTGGTAAAACAACCTTATCGGGCATTATTGCACGCGAGATGGGTGTTAACCTGCGTGTAACCTCGGGTCCCGCTATTGAAAAACAGGGCGACCTTGTTGCAATACTTACCTCACTTAATGAGGGCGATGTGCTTTTTATCGACGAAATTCACCGCTTATCCCGTAATGTAGAGGAGATACTATATCCCGCAATGGAGGATTTTTCTCTTGATATAATTTTAGGTAAGGGTCCTTCGGCGCGTTCAATACGACTTGATGTACCGCATTTTACCCTTGTAGGCGCTACAACACGTTCGGGTCAACTTACCGCGCCGCTTCGCGACCGTTTTGGCGTTTTGCTACGACTTGAACTTTACACACCCGAACAGTTAGGTCAAATTGTTAAGCGTTCTGCGGGTATTTTGGGTATACCGATTGATGACGAGGGCGCTTTAGAGATTGCATCGCGCTCGCGCGGCACACCGCGTATTGCTAACAGATTACTAAAACGTGTACGCGATATTGCCGAGATAGAATTTAACGGAAGTATAGATGTCGATGTTGCGCAATCTGCATTGGCAAGGTTTGAAATTGATGAATTAGGTCTTGACGATTTTGACCGCAAAATGCTGACTGCTATTATTACGCATTACGGCGGCGGTCCCGTCGGTCTTGACACTCTGGCGGCAGCGGTCGGCGAAGAGGCAATCACTATTGAAGATGTTTATGAGCCGTATCTTATGCAGATTGGCTTTTTAACTCGCACACCTCGCGGCAGATGTGTGACACAGGCGGCTTATGAGCATCTGGGCATAAAAAACAACAATACACAACAATCACTTTTATAACGATTGCAAAGGATTTTTCAATGAGAACAGTTGATGATTTTTTTGATTATGAATTAATTGATGCCGACAACGGCGAACGTCTCGAACGCTGGGGCGATATTATACTAATCAGACCCGACCCGCAAATAATATGGAATGAGGGGCACCGTGATGACCGTTGGAATAAAGCGCACGCGGTGTATCACCGTTCAAACAGCGGAGGCGGTTATTGGGAAACTTTAAAAAATGTACCTGATGTGTGGAGTATTAATTACAACGACCTTACGTTTCGCTTAAAACCTATGGGATTTAAGCACACAGGGCTTTTTCCCGAACAGGCGGTTAACTGGGCTTTGGCTCAAAAACTCATAAGAGAGGCAAACCGCGAAATATCTGTACTTAATTTGTTTGCATACACAGGTGGTGCAACTGTTGCTTGTCTTAACGCGGGCGCAAAGGTAACACACGTCGATGCATCAAAAGGTATGGTTGGCTGGGCAAAAGAAAACGCTGTGGCTACAGGCGTTGCCGATAAATCGGTTCGTTGGCTTGTTGACGACTGTATGAAGTTTGTAAAGCGTGAAATTCGCCGCGGCAATAAATATGATGCCATAATTATGGACCCTCCGTCTTATGGTAGAGGACCAAATGGTGAGGTCTGGAAATTAGAACAGCAGTTATCTGAACTGCTTACCGATGTCGGCAAGATAATTAGTGATGACCCGTTGTTTTTCTTCCTTAATTCTTATACAGGCGGATTATCACCTACAATTTTGAATTATATGGTTAAGAGTTGTATTGCACCAAAAAATGCAGGCACGGTATTTACCGAAGAAATTGGTATTAAAGTTACAAAAAGAAACGTTATACTGCCTTGCGGCAATACAACAATCTGGACAAAATAAATGAATAATATAATTGAAGTAAAAAACGTTACATTTGAATATGAAGACGGCGAACAAAAAGATACTGTCATTAAAAACTTTAACCTTGAGATTAAAAAGGGAAGTTTTACCGTAATTTTGGGTCATAACGGTTCGGGTAAATCTACACTTGCAAAGTTGTTAAACGGTTTGTATAAGCCAACTGCAGGTGAAATTTTTGTTGACGGCATAAACACTGCCGACGAAGAACACGAAATTGAAATCAAACGCAGGGTTGGTCTTGTTTTTCAAAATCCAGACAACCAACTTGTAGCATCAATTGTTGAAGAGGATGTTGCTTTCGGCCCCGAAAATTTAGGTCACACGCCTGATGTTATACGTCAGGAGGTTGATGAAGCGTTAAAGGCAGTTGATATGTACGAATTTCGCAAATCAACACCGCATAGGCTTTCAGGCGGTCAAAAACAGCGAATTGCCATTGCAGGTATTATTGCTATGAAACCCGACTGCATTGTTCTTGATGAACCTACCGCAATGCTTGACCCTAAAGGACGCGGCGAAATTATTTCAACCATTAAAAAACTTAACCGTGAAAACGGCATTACGGTTGTGCTGATTACTCATTTTATGGAAGAGGCAGTCGATGCGCATCGCGTTATTGTTATGGATGACGGTAAAATTGTTGCCGACTCTACACCAAAAGAAATTTTCAGTAATATTAAATTGCTAAAAGAAGTAGGACTTGATGTTCCGCAGACAACCGAATTGCTTTACCGATTAAAGCAGGGCGGACTTGATATTTTAACAGACGTTATTTCTATAGAAGAATCAGCGCAAAAAATTTATGACGCGATTCATTTGGAGGAAATTTAAAATTGTCAATTCTTGAAGTTAAAAATTTAACTCATACCTATGACGGCAATACTCCTTTTGTTCACGATGCTGTTAAAAATGTTAATTTCAGTATCCAAAAGGGCGAAATAGTTGGTATTATCGGTCATACAGGTTCGGGTAAATCCACACTGGTTCAGCACCTTAACGGTCTTTTAAAACCAACCGAAGGTGAAATACTGTTAGAAAACAAAAATATATGGGATGACCCAAAAAATATAAGAACTATACGCTCACGCGTGGGTCTTGTTTTTCAGTACCCCGAATATCAGTTGTTTGAAGACACTGTTTATAAAGATATTGCTTTCGGTCCTAAAAATATGGGTCTTTCTGACGATGAAATCGCAAAGCGTATTTCAGAAATCTGTGAACTTGTAGGCATAAAAGACGAATATCTTGATAAATCGCCCTTTGATTTATCGGGTGGCGAAAAGCGCCGCGTTGCTATTGCGGGTGTTATGGCAATGCAACCCGAAATAATCGTTTTTGATGAGCCTGTAGCTGGTCTTGACCCCAAAGGTAGAAACGATGTTGTAAGAATGATAAGCGATTACAGCAAAAAGTATGGCGCAACGGTTCTTATTATCTCACACAATATGGAAGATATGGCGCTTATTGCCGACAAACTTATTGTTATGAATAAAGGAGAATTAGCGCTCTTTGATACGACCGAAAATGTTTTTAAGCAATATGATTTTTTAACAAGCATAGGACTTAACGTGCCTATGGTTACGCAGGTTATGCTGATTTTAAAAGAAAAGGGGATTGACGTACCCGATAACATTTTTACCGTAGACCGCGCTGTTGATTATCTTCTTACTCTTGCCAAAGGAGGTAATCCTAATGCTTAAAGATATTACCTTCGGTCAGTATTTTGAATACGACTCATTTGTTCATAAACTTGACCCGCGTACAAAGTTGTTATTGTTAATTCTTATAATAGTGTTTATATTTGTATCGGGAAGCGGTATCGCGTTATCGTTTATGGCGCTTTTTGTAATATTTATAATTTTTATTTCAAAAGTGCCGCTTAAAATGTATCTCAAAAACTTAAAGGCAGTTTTGCCTATAATCATTTTCACAATGGTTATTAATCTGTTTTATAATGCGCAGGGTGACGTGTTGCTGTCGTTTTGGAAACTTACAATCACAACAGGGTCGCTTTATCGCGCAGTGTATATGGCGGCGCGCATACTCTTGCTTATAGTGGCAAGCGCGGTTTTGACATATACTACAACACCTAACGATTTAACCGACGCAATCGAAAAACTATTATCACCGTTACGATTTTTAGGGTTAAAAAACGCAGTTCACACCCTTGCTATGATGATGACTATAGCACTGCGTTTTATACCAACACTTATCGAGGAAACCCAAAAGATTATGAATGCGCAAAAGGCGCGCGGTGCTGACCTTGAAAACGGTAAATTAATTGACCGTATTAAAGCGCTGATTCCCATACTTATACCTTTACTTATCTCGTCGGTAAGACGTGCTTACGAACTTGCCGAAGCAATGGAATGCCGTTGTTATAACGGCGGTGAGGGCAAACAGCGTATGAAGCAGTTAAAGTATCGTGCCGCTGATTTCTTATCATTTGCAGTATCTGCTGCTATTTGCGGCGCAGTTGTCGCGCTAAATATTATCTTATAATTGGAGTACATTATGAAAAGGATGCTGCTTACAATTTCATATGACGGCACCGACTATCACGGTTGGCAGGTGCAACCTAACGGTATTACCGTGCAGCAGACCTTACAAGATGCTCTCGAAAAATTAATGGGCAAACGTCCGTCAGTTACAGGTTGTAGCCGTACCGATGCAGGTGTGCACGCAAAAGAATTTTGCTGTCATCTTGACTGTGATGATATTTTTCCCGAAAACGCCTTTTTAAAAGGATTAAATTCATTATTACCAAAAGATATTGCTGTTATCGGTTGTCAAGAAGTCAGCGCTGACTTTCACGCAAGATATAATGCAAAGGGTAAAAAATATGTTTATTCTATGTACACAGGCGCTTTAAACCCCTTTGATTCGCGGTATATGTTGCATCTTGAAAAGTTACCCGATGTAAATCTGATGAATGAATTTTGTCGCGGTATTATCGGCACACACGATTTTGCTGCTTTTTCTTGCTCTAAAAGAACGGTCCAAGATACCGTAAGAACAATTTCGGAATGTAAAGTGCGTCAAGAAGAAAATCATATTTATTTTGAAATAAAAGGCGACGGCTTTTTATATAATATGGTGCGCATTCTCGCAGGCACAGCGCTTGCAGTCGGTTACTCGCGCCTTAAAGCCGATTGTCACAAAAATATTTTTAAAACAAATGACCGCGCCAAAGCGGGTGAAACACTACCGCCGCACGCGTTAATGCTACAAAAAGTTTATTATTAAAAGTGGGGGTGATTTCGTGTCTGATTACAAAAGAAAGAAAGTAAGAAAATCTTTTATTCATAAAAAAAATCGCGTTAAAACCGACAACAATATTGTTATGACAAGTAACAAAAAAAGAACTACAGGAGTTGTGCCTGAAAATGACATTAAAGTAGTTCGCGGAAAGAAATATGAACACAAAAAAAGAACAAATATTTTAATAAGTATTGTTGCGGTTATAGGTCTTATATGGTTGGTTTTGTCATTAATACTGCCTGTAGGACTATATGAAAATATTGTTAATCTTATGTCACTTATCGGACACGGCAAATATCCGATTGACACATCGGGAAGTACCGTTCTTAACACCTATTCAAACGGTTCATACTATTATGTGCTTACCGATACCTCCATAACGGCATATTCCAATTCGGGTAAAAATGTACTTAATGAAATGCACGGTTTTTCTAATCCGATTATGTCGGTGTCAGATACTCGCGTTCTTGTATACGACCAAGGTGAAAATACCGTTTGTATTTATAATTTAGGCGGTGAAATTCATTCTCTTGAAACCGAGAATGAAATCATTACTGCTAACATCTCGCGAAACGGCTCTTTTGCAATAGCCACACATTCCGACAGTTTCACTTCGGTCGTTAGTGTGTATGATAAAAATTTTGAAAAGGTTTTCACTTGGAATTCCGCAAAAGATATAATAAATAATGTACTTGTAAATCCTTCGGGCAACAGACTTGCAGTATCAACGCTCAACGCCGAATCAGGTCAGTACATATCCAAGGTGTTAATTCTTAATTTTGAGTCGCCTGACCCGTTACACACCTTGGATATGGGCAACGCGGTTACATTATCGTTAGTAAACACGGGAAAGGGCATTTCGGTTATAACTGCCGATAAATATAAGTTTCTTGACTGGTCTAAATTCAACACCAACGAAGTTACCGCTTCTGGTGAAATTAATTTAATAAGAAACAACAAAAAAGGTATTTTACTTGTCTTTAATCGCGCTAACGATCGCGGCGATAACACCGTTGTTTTAATTTCTAACTCGGGCGAAAAAACCAAAGAATTTAAAATAAATAACATTATTACCGACATTCAGTATAAAAACGGTCGAGTTTATTACATTAACGATACTACTGTGAATATTTTGGATAACAGCGGTAATATATTAAGACACGGCGACTGTAGTTACGGTACGCAAAAGTTTGCTGTTATTGCTTCTAACTCGGTAGCAACTATAACAGATACTCAAATTGAAAAAATCGTTATTGAAAAAGGAGAGAATTAATATGTCTTATCTTCTTGACGGTATAATCATCTTAATAGTTTTGCTTTTTGCTTTTTTATCTGCAAAAAAAGGCTTTGTTCGCACGCTTATTGAGGTTGTAGGTTTTGTTGCCGCAATTGTGGTAGCACTCACATTCAGTACACCCATAGCAAATGCGATTTATGATGCTGCGGTTGAACCCATTGTGGCAAAAACAGTAGAAAATGCAGTAACCGAAAGCACTTCAAATGCAAATGCCGCTGTTGATGCTGTGTGGAGTAAAATGCCTTCATTTTTAACCGAGAGCAGTTTTTTGAATCTTTCAAAAGAGAGTTTAACAAGTACCGTAACACAGGAAGCCGCCCAAAACACAACTGCTTTGGCCAACTCAATATCAGAGTCATTTGTAAAACCTGCCGTAGGCAAACTATTATCTGTTTTAATTTCGGTAATTCTGGTTGTGGTATTGCTTTTTGTTGTAAAAATCCTCGCAAAATATATCAATAAACTTTTTACCTTTAGTTTTGTGGGCGATATAAACAAAACGTTAGGTGGTCTATTGGGTCTTATAAAAGGCTTCGCTGTTGCTGTTATTTTCTGTCTTGTTATCAGCCTTGTTTTGTCATTTACAAAAGACGGATTTTTAATTTTTACATACGATGCAATTAATTCCTCGTATCTATTTAAGTTTTTAATGGGATTTTCACCATTTATATAAATTTAATCAGCATTTCCAAGGAGTTTTAAAATGAAATTATGTTCAAAATGCAAAAAAAGACCTGCTGTGGTCTTTATGTCTAATCCGCTTAATCCTAACGCCGAATCAGAGGGTTTATGCTTAATGTGTGCCAAAGAACTTGGTATTAAACCCGTAGATGATATGCTTAAAAGTATGAATATCTCTGACGAAGATATCGAAATGATGAGCAATCAGTTTTTAGAAGCAGTATCCGTTGAGGATATGGGGCTTGATGACGAAACCCTTAATGACGGTACTTTTGATATGGGTACCGCGCCTGCGATACCTTTTCTTAAAAATCTTTTCGGAGGCGGTAAAGACGGTGGCGCAGATACCGCAAAACAGGGCACCGCTAAAGACGATAAACAAAAGAAGAAAAAACGCCGTTTTGTTGATCAATATTGCACCAACCTTACCGCACGAGCTAAAGAGGGTAAACTTGACGCCGTCATAGGTCGTGACAAGCAACTTGAACGTACCGTCCAGATACTTTCTCGCCGTTCTAAAAACAATCCCTGTCTCATTGGCGAACCGGGTGTTGGCAAAACTGCTATTGTTGAGGGTCTTGCCATAAAGATTGCTAACGGTACCGCACCCGCAAGATTGCTTGATAAAGAAATCCTTTTGCTTGACCTTACAAGTCTTGTTGCAGGTACGCAGTTCCGCGGTCAGTTTGAAAGCCGTGTAAAAGGTCTTATTGAAGAAGTAAAAGATGCAGGTAATATTATTCTGTTTATTGATGAAATTCATAATCTTGTAGGCGCCGGTGATTCTGCTGAAGGTTCTATGAATGCGGCTAATATTTTAAAACCCGCGTTATCCCGCGGTGAAATTCAGGTAATAGGCGCTACAACCTTTAAAGAATATCGCAAGTATATAGAAAAAGATGCCGCTCTTGAACGTCGTTTTCAGCCTATAACGGTAGAAGAACCCTCAATCACAGAGGCAATCAACGTTATGCTGGGCATTAAGCCGTATTATGAGGGTTATCACACCGTTACAATACCCGATGCAATTGTCGAAAAAGCGGTGCATCTTTCAGAAAGATATATAACCGACCGTTTCTTGCCTGATAAGGCTATCGATTTGCTTGACGAGGCCTGCGCTTGCGCAAGCCTTGAAAACAAAGCGATTGATGAACTTTACATTGCTAATAAAAAGGTTGCAGAGTATTCAAAGCAGTTAGAAGAACTAACTGCCGAAATAGAAAACCCTGATTACGAAAAACAGGCTATGCTTAAATCAAGCCTTGAGCAGTATAAAACTAAAGCAGACAGTCTGTGTGAGGCAGCGGCAAACAACACCGTTACCGACCGTCATCTTGCTGTTGTAATCGAGATGTGGACAGGTATTCCTGCCTCTAAAATCGAAGAAAATGAACTTTCAAAACTTGCCCGTCTTGAAGACAAACTCAACGAGCGCATTATCGGTCAAGCCGACGCTACGCATCTTGTAGCCAATGCCGTTAAGCGTTCTAGGGTTAAAACAAGTGCGTTGCGCCGTCCCGCATCATTTATATTTGTGGGTCCAACAGGTGTCGGCAAAACCGAACTTGTAAAGGTGCTGTCTGAACAACTGTTTGACACACCCGAGACCTTTATTAGACTTGATATGTCTGAATTTATGGAAAAGCACTCTGTATCACGTCTTATTGGCGCGCCTCCGGGATATGTGGGCTATGACGAAGCAGGTCAACTTACCGAAAAAGTACGTCGCAAGCCTTATTCGGTTATTCTTATAGATGAAATCGAAAAAGCACACCCTGACGTATTAAATATTCTATTACAAATTCTTGACGAGGGCAGGGTAACCGACGCTCACGGCAGAACTGTTAATTTTGAAAACACAATAATTGTTATGACCTCTAATGCCGGCAGTGAACGCAGTGACAATCTTTTAGGTTTTGGTAAAACAGTTGTTGATGCTTCAAAAGAGAAAGCATTAAAGGCTTTGCGTGAATTCTTGCGTCCCGAATTTATTTCCCGTGTTGATGAAATTGTGGTGTTTAATCCCTTGTCTCTTGAATCACTTACAAAGATTGCCGATATAATGCTCACCGAACTTGCAACTGCGTTAAAAGAACGTCATATCGTCTTTGAATATAACAACAACGTTTGCGAATATATCGCGCAAAGTTGCGATAAAACCAAAACAGGCGCAAGAGAATTGCGCAATACCATCCGCCGTGAAATTGAGTCACAGGTCGTTGATATGATAATATCTGATAATATGACGTCATCACTTCTTACTGCAAGTGTTGTTGACGGCAAATTAACTTTAGAATTTGGAAAGTGATACGGGTGAAAACATTTAAATATCAACTACATTGTCACACATCGCCCTGCAGCGCGTGCGCGGTTATGTCGCCCGAAGAACTTGCCGAGAGTTTACATTCAGGCGGTTATCAAGGTTGTGTAATTACCAATCATTTCTTTCACGGTAATACGGGAATCGACCGAAATTTGCCTTGGGACGCCTTTGTCGCTGAATACGAAAAAGATTATCTCAAATGTAAAAAAGCGGCTCAAAAGTACGATTTAGACATTATTTTTGGTCTTGAAGAGCATTTGTTTGGCGGGTTAGAAATTTTGTGTTACGGCATAACTCCGCAATTTTTGTATGATAATCCTTGCCTTGCAAACAGCGAGCCAAAAATTTGGTATGATGCGTTACATTCCTTTGGCGCTTTGTGCATACAGGCGCACCCGTATAGAGAACGTGGATATATAACAAATCCAGGTCCGTTACCTATTGAGTTTATCGATGGTGTTGAAGTATATAATTATTCTAATAAACCCGAGGAAAACGATATAGCCGAAGAATTTGTATCACAGCATCCAAATTTTGTTCTTACCTCTGGCGCTGATGCACATAGCGGCAATCTGATGTGTAAGGCGGGCATTGAAACCAATGTACGTATTACCGATGAAAAAATTCTTGCCCACGTTTTAAAATTGAAAAAATATCAATTAATCAAATGATATGAATTACTATAAATGGATTGATAAAAATACAACATCTCTAAAAGGTAAAACGGTTGCAATTTCTGGGGCTACGGGCGGTATAGGCACGGTGCTTTGTGATTATCTGGCACATCTTGGTGCAAATCTTATCTGCCTTGACCGAAACCCCGATAAATCTAATCGGTTGATAAATTCTTTAAAGGCAAAATATCCCGATTTGTCTGCCAGACATATTACGCTTGATCTTGAAAATTTTGAGCAGGTTACCTATGTAACAGAAATATTAAAGGTTTTAGATATCGATTATCTGATACTTAATGCAGGCGCATACAAAATACCGCGGCACAAATGCAGTACAGGCTATGACAATGTTTTTCAAATCAACTTTGTATCGCCTTATTACATAGCGCAAGAACTTATGCCGCAGATTAAAACGCGCGGCGGCAGGGTAGTGGCGGTAAGCAGTATTGCTCACAACTATTCTAAAATCGATGAAAGAGATATCGATTTTTCTACACAAAATGCCGCAAGCAAGGTTTACGGTAATGCAAAAAGATTTTTAACATTTGCTTTATACAGTCTTTTTGATGGTGATGATACCTTATCGGTAGTTCATCCCGGTATTACGCTTACAAACATTACCGCGCATTATCCAAAAATCGTCTTTGCGCTCATTAAACATCCTATGAAGATTATCTTTATGTCACCGCGTAAAGCGGCTTTGAGTGTATTATACGGCATTTTTTTCTGTTGTAAGAAAAATGAATGGATAGGACCTCGCTGGTTAAACGTATGGGGATTGCCAAAAAAGAAACCTCTAAAGACCTGTACTTATTGTGAAACACAACGCATTTGTGTTATAACCGAACAAATTTATAATGATATAAATACACGAAACACGGATATATAGTTCTACTATATATCCGTGTTTGCTGCAATATGATAACAAATATTTAATTTTTTATATCTTTTATGTAATAATTGTATATAAATATTGCAGTAATAATATTGACTTTTTGTGGATTTTGCAATAAAATAATAACATCACTAAAAATATTAATTTCTGAAGGAGGAATTATAGTGAAAAAAATATTAGCAATCGTTTTGTCAATTGCAATGCTTATTATGGTTATGCCTTTTGGCGCGTTTACTGTATCTGCAAATTCGAATGACAAAACAACGGTTACATGGTCGATTAATTTCGATATGAATACCGAAGAATTGTTCCAGGCAAGTCTTGGCGAAAACGACGGTACAGGTACAGCAGATGACCCATATATTATCAGAACTGCAGAACAGTTTGCATACGTTTCAAACTATGCAGGTGCAAATTCTGCAGGCAAGTATTATAAGGTTGCTGATGATATCGGCGCA